>JASHPR010000362.1 GCA_030038015.1 Streptosporangiaceae bacterium | reverse complement strand
GGCCGACGGCCGCCAGCCCGCGCCGCGGGCACAGGCCCGCGGCGCGGTGGCGTGGCTGGCCGACGCGTGCCTGCTGGCTACGGCCCTTTTCGTCATCGCCTGGATCGCGGTGCTCGGAGCCGAGTACCGGAGGATTGGCGCGGCCGGGGTCTTCACGATCCAGGCGATCCACCCGATCGCCGACATCATCGCGCTCGGCCTGCTGCTGGCGCTGGCGGTGCGTGCCGGGCGTCCCGGGCTGGTGGCCTACCTCGCGCTGTTCGTCGTGGCCGTGGGCGAGTCGCTGGCGGTGGGCGCGAGGATCAGCGGGACGAGCCCGGGGGCCTGGCCGGTGGTCCTGCAGCTTGCCGGGATCTGCCTGCTGGCCGCGGCCGCTGCGGTCAGGGATGCCGCCGAGTCGCCGCCGCGCCGCAGGCCAGGCTGGCCCAGCAGTGACGGCCTGCCCGCGGCGACCCTGGCGGCCGCGCTTGCCGCCACCGTCGCCGCGGCGATGGTGATCGGCTGGGAGCTGAGCGGCGGGTCGTTCGCCGAGCCCGCGGTCGTGGTGAGCGGGGGGGTCGCCGCGCTCGCCCTGGTCGCGAGGGTCGCCGACCTCCTGCGCAAGGAGCGCACGGCGGCCCAGATGTCGCAGGAAGCAGAGCACAGATTCAGGGAAGTCGCCGACCGCACCAGCGACGTCGTGCTCATCTGCGACCGCAACGGGATCATCCGGTATGCCAGCCCCGCGGTTGGCGAGTACGGCTACACACCTGCCGAACTGAAGGACCGGTCGCTGTCTGAGTTCATTCACCCCGAGGACCGCGCGGCCGGCGCCAGGATCGTGCGCGCCGCAGGCGGCGGGCAGCAGCCGGGCAGGTTCCCCTGCCGGGCGCGGTCGGCCGACGGCACTTGGCGGCACGTCGAGTCGACGGTGTCCAGGTACCGCGAGATGGGCGCCCCCGATCGCCTCCTGATTACCGCGCGTGACGTGAGCGACCAGGTCGCGCTGCGCAGGCAGGTGACGTATCTGACCTACCACGACGGGCTCACCGGGCTGCCGAACCGGGCATATGCCGAGGACCGGGCCAAGGACGCCATCGACCGTGCCGCCGCCGGCCCGGAGCGGCCCACGGTGCAGGCCGGCGCGATCTTCCTCGACTTGGACGGCTTCACCGGGGTCAATGACTTGGTCGGGCACGGCGCGGGAGACCTGCTGCTCGCCCAGGCTGCCCGCCGGCTGCGTGCCGCGGTGCCGCCCGAGGACACCGTGGCCCGGTGGGGCGGCGACGAGTTCGCGGTGCTTGTTGAGAGCGCCGCGAGCGCACCCGAGATCGTCGACATCGCCGAGAGCCTCGCCGGGGCCATAGCCACCGAGCCGTTCCATGTCGCCGACCGTGAAATCTCGCTGACCGCCAGCATCGGTGTCGCCCTCACCGGTGGCGGGGCGCCCGGCCACCTGCTGCGCAATGCCGACGTGGCCATGTCCCGGGCCAAGGAGTCCGGCGGTGGCCGGGTGGAGGTCTTCGCCGCGCACATGCACGCCGACGTGATGCGCAAGCTCGAGATGGCCAGCGAGCTGCGGGCGGCGATCACGGCAGGGAAGCTGCGCCTGGAGTACCAGCCCGTGGTGGAGTTCGCCACGTCGCGCGTGGTCGGCGTGGAGGCGCTGGTGCGCTGGTCGCGGGAGGGGCACCCGGTGCCGCCGGCGGAGTTCCTCGGCGTGGCGGAAGACGCCGGGCTGATTGTGCAGCTCGGCGATCAGGTGCTGCGCGAGGCGTGCCTCCAGGCGGCCGCGTGGCGCAGGTCAGGATGGGCGATCGGCGTGTCGGTGAACTTCTCGCTGCGGCAGGTCACCGAGGCCGGGTTCGCCGCTTCGGTGCTGTCGGTCCTGGACGAGACCGGCTTGCCGCCCACCGCGCTGACCCTGGAGGTCGCCGAGCGGGTACTGATCGAGGGCGCCGGGCCCATGGCCGACGGGCTGGCCGAGCTCCGCCACCACGGCGTGCGGCTGGCCATAGACGACTTCGGCACCGGCTATGCGTCCCTGGTCTACCTCAGGCAGCTCGCCGTGGACATCATCAAGATCGATCCTTCGTTCGTGGCCGGCCTGGGCGCGGACGCCACGCTGGCAATGCTCACCCGCGCGATCATCCAGGTCGGGCACGATCTCGGCATCGAGATCGTGGCGGAGGGCATCGAGCGGCCAGAGCATCTTGAGCTGCTGCAGGAGCTTGGCTGCGGGCTGGGCCAGGGCTACCTGATCGCCAAGCCGATGGATGCGCAAGGGATCGAGGCCCTCGTCGGCGGCGGCTGGCACGACGACGGGGAGTCCCTGACCCGGGTCGGCGGCGGTGCCGCCGCTGACGATGGCGTGGCCGATGCCGGACCAGTCGCAGCGCCCGGTTTCACGCCTGATGCAGGGCTGGCAACGGAGCCTGCGCTGAGCCCTGGCGAGGCGCCCACGTCCGCTGCGCCCGCGGCCGCCCCGGCACAGTGATGGAGGCCATCTTGCCGCCGCCCCGGCACAGTGATGCAGGCCATCTTTGTGAAAGGCTTCACAAGATCGCCTAAGCTGTGATGCCTGACTGCCGCCGCCGTCCGAAGGGCTACCGTGGCCACGCCGATCGTCCTCATCACCGAAGAACTCTCGCCGGCCGGGATCGCCCAGCTGGAGTCCTGTTTCGAGATCCGCCACGCTGACGGCGGCGACCGGGCGCAGCTGCTGGCCGCGCTGGCCGATGCCGACGCGGTGATCATCCGCAGTGCGACCACCATCGACGCCGAGGCCCTCGAGCACGCGCCGAAGCTCCGTGTCGTCGCCCGCGCCGGCGTGGGCCTGGACAACGTCGACCTCGAGGCGGCGACCCGGGCCGGCGTCATGGTCGTCAACGCCCCGACGTCCAACATCATCAGCGCCGCCGAGCACGCCGTCGCGCTGCTGCTCGCGTCCGCCCGGAACGTGCCCCAGGCGATGGCCTCGCTGAAGAACGGGCAGTGGAAGCGGTCTGCTTTCACCGGCGTCGAGCTGCAGGACAAGGTGGCGGGCATCCTGGGCCTGGGCAGGATCGGGGTCCTCGTGGCGCAGCGCCTGCAGGCATTCGGCATGACGGTGATCGCCTATGACCCGTACGTGGCGGCGGCGCGCGCGGCCCAGCTGGGCGTGCGCCTGGTGGGCCTGGACGAGCTGCTGGCGGAGTCCGACTTCATCAGCGTTCACCTGCCGAGGAACGCCGAGACCGTGGGGCTCATCGGAGACAGGCAGCTGCGCCTGGTCAAGCCGACGGTGCGGATCATCAACGCCGCCCGCGGCGGCATCGTGGACGAAGCAGCGCTGGCCAGCGCCCTGGGCGACGGGCGGGTGGCCGGCGCGGCCCTGGATGTCTACGCCACCGAGCCGTGCACGGACAGCCCGCTGTTCGGCCTGCCCAACGTGGTGGTCACGCCGCACCTGGGAGCCAGCACCCATGAGGCACAGGAAAAGGCCGGCACCCAGGTGGCACGGTCGGTCAGGCTCGCGCTGGCCGGTGAGTTCGTGCCCGACGCAGTGAACGTCCAGGGAGGCACCGTCGACGAGCTGATCAGGCCTGGGCTGCCGCTGGCCGAGAAGCTCGGCCGCATCTTCACCGCCGTGGCTGGCGGCATCGCGGCCAGAATCGAGGTGGAAGTCCGCGGCGAGATCGCCGGCCTTGACGTCAGCGTGCTGCAGCTCGCCGCGCTCAAGGGCGTGTTCAGCGACATCGTCGAGGACGCGGTCACCTACGTGAACGCTCCCCTGATCGCGGCCGACCGCGGGGTCGAGGTGAGCCTGGCCACGGACAAGGAAAGCCCAGACTGGCGCAACGTGGTCACGCTGCGCGGCACCTTGCCTGACGGTCAGGTGGTCTCGGTCGGCGGGACGCTGACCGGGCAGCGCCAGGTCGAGAAGCTCGTTGAGGTCAACGGCTTCGACATGGAGATCTCGCCGGCCGAGCACATGGTGTTCTTCACCTATTCCGACCGTCCCGGCATCGTCGGCCTGGTCGGCAAGATCCTGGGCGACGAGGGAATCAACATCGCCGGGATGCAGGTCTGCCGGAACGCGCGAGGCGGGCAGGCGCTGATCGTCCTCACCGTCGACTCGGCGCTGCCGCCTGCGGTACTTGACGACATAACGTCCTCGATCGGGGCGGCATACGGCCGGGCCGTGGACCTGGACGGGCGCTGACCGACCGCTGGCCGGGGTACAGAACCGACCTGCTGGCCGGGGTATAGATCCGCCGGGGCGGCAAGTAGGGTACGCGCATGACGGCACGTACCATCAGGCTGGCTGTGATCGGGGGCGACGGCGTCGGTCCCGAGGTTGTCGCGGAAGCGATCAAGGTGCTCAGGGCCGCGGCCTCCGACGTCACGATCGACACCACCAGCTACGACCTGGGCTCGGAGCGCTGGCTCCGCACCGGCGAGACCCTGCCCCCATCGGTGCTGAACGAGATCTCCGGGCACGACGCGATCCTGCTCGGGGCGGTTGGCGATCCGAGTGTCCCGAGCGGCGTGCTGGAACGTGGCCTGCTGCTGCGGCTGAGGTTCGAGTTCGACCAGTACGTCAACCTGCGGCCGATCCGCCTCTACCCCGGCGTCGCCTCGCCGCTGTCCGGCCTGCGCGCAGAGTCGGTGGACATGCTGGTGGTCAGGGAAGGGACGGAGGGGCCCTACATCGAGGCGGGCGGTGTCATGCGCAAGGGCACCGCGGATGAGGTCGCCATCCAGGAGAGCATCAACACCGCATTCGGCATCGGGCGGGTGACGAGGTACGCGCTGCAGCGCGCCTCCGCTAGGCCGCGCAAGAAGCTGACCCTGGTGCACAAATCGAACGTGCTGACCTTCGCCGGGGACCTGTGGCGGCGCACGGTCGACGAGCTCGCCAAGGAGTTCGGCGACGTGACCGCCGACTACTGCCACATGGATGCCGCGTCGATCTACCTCGTCACCCAGCCCGAGCGGTTCGACGTGATCGTCACCGACAACATGTTCGGCGACATCCTCACCGCGCTCGGCGCCGCGGTGGCCGGGGGCATCGGGCTGGCCGCGAGCGCCAGCATCAACCCGGAGCGGACAGCCCCCAGCATGTTCGAGCCCGTGCACGGCAGCGCGCCGGACATCGCCGGCCAGCAGAAGGCGGACCCAACCGCGGCGATCCTTTCCGCGGCGATGCTCTGCGAGCACATCGGGCTCACCGCCGAGGCGGCCAGGATCGAGCAGGCGGTCGCCGAGGACCTCCTGGACCGCCAGGGTGAGTGGGCGGCCAGGACCACGATGGAAATCGGCGACGACATCGCCGAGCGCGTTGCAGGCTAAGCTGCGGAGCCAGGACTGCGATAGTCCAGGCCCGGCAACGGCGCGGCCAAGGAGAGGGGAACCCCGGGATGACCGCCACCACGAGCACCGAGATCGACTTTGCGCTCCGCCCCGCCGCCAGCCCCCTTCCTGCCGAGGAGCGGGAACGGCTGCTGGCAGATCCCGGGTTCGGCCAGGTATTCACCGACCACATGGTGACCATCCGCTGGTCAGAGGACCGGGGCTGGCACGGCGGCAGGCTTGAGGCCTATGGCCCGTTCACCCTCGACCCTGCGACGGCGGTTTTCCACTACGCCCAGGAGGTCTTTGAGGGGCTGAAGGCCTACCGGCAGGCGAGCGGGCCGATCGTGGCGTTCCGGCCGCAGGCCAACGCGGCGCGGTTCAACCGCTCGGCCGTCCGGATGGCGATGCCGGAACTGCCGGAGGCCGCGTTCGTCCGCGCGATCGACCTGCTGGTGACCCAGGACAGGGAGTGGGTCCCCTTCGAGGAAGGCCACAGCCTCTACCTGCGGCCGTTCATGATCGCGACCAACCGGGGCCTGGGCGTCAACAAGCCGTCACCGACCTACCTGTTCACGCTGATCGCCTCCCCGGCTGCCTCCTACTTCGGCGGCGGGCTGCGTCCCGTCTCGGTGTGGCTCAGCCGCGAATACACCAGGGCGGCCCCAGGCGGCACCGGGGCGGCCAAGACCGGCGGCAACTACGCGGCCGCGTTCGCCGCGCAGCTGCAGGCCCTGGCGGGCGGCTGCGACCAGGTGGTCTGGCTGGACGCCGTCGAGCACCGCTGGGTCGAGGAAATGGGCGGGATGAACCTTTTCTTCGTCTACGGCTCGGGGTCCGGTGCCCGGGTCATGACACCGGCCCTGACCGGCACCCTGCTGCCCGGCATCACCAGGGACTCGCTGCTCACCCTGGCCCCCGAGCTGGGGATCCCGGCCTCCGAAGGCAGGATCTCGGTGGACGAGTGGCGCGCGGGATGCGAATCGGGCGAGATCACCGAGGTGTTCGCCTGCGGCACCGCGGCGGTCGTCACCCCGGTCGGCACGATCAGGGGATCGTCCGGCAGCTGGACCGTCGGCGACGGCACGCCCGGCCCGGTCACCATGCGGCTGCGCGAGGAACTGGTCGGCATCCAGTACGGCCACCTCGCCGACCAGCACGGCTGGATCCACAAGATCATCTAGGTGCGGGGCCCGGCGGGACCCGGCCGCCGGGGGGACCTGGCGGGCCCGGCGGGACCCGGCGGGATCCGGCCGCCAGCGGGACCTGGCGGGACCTGGCCGCCGGCAGGCAGCAGCGCGGGGCTGGCCGGCATGGTGCGCGGGTACTTGAGCCCGGCACCGGTGTTGACGACCACCACCTCGTCAGTGCCGGCCAGCCAGCCCGCCCGGCGTAGCCGCGCCACGGCGGCGAAGCACGCGGCGCCCTCCGGGCAGACCCAGGTTCCCTCGGCTCGTGCCGCGTGCCGCTGGCTCGCCAGCAGTTCCTCGTCGGCCACGGCGACGGCGGTCCCGCCCGTGGCCCGGATCGCCTCGAGTACGAGGAAGCCGCCGAACGGGTCGGGAACGGTGAGGCCGAACGCCTCCGTCCTGGCATCGGGCCACGGCTGCGTGTCGCTGGCCTGCCGCTCGAACGCCCGCACGATCGGGGCACAGCCGGCCGCCTGCACGGCCACCAGGCGGGGCAGCGCCCCGCCGATCCAGCCAAGCTCGCGTACCTCGCGCAGCCCCTTGGCGATGCCGGCCAGGCCGACGCCGCCGCCGGTGGGGAAGACGATCACGTCGGGCACCCGCCAGCCCAGCTGCTCGGCGATCTCCAGCCCGATCGTCTTCTTGCCTTCCAGCCGGTAGGGCTCCCTGAGCGTGGAGGCGTCCAGGTAGCCGGGCCTGTCCGCCACCGCCGCCCGGATGAGACGGCCCGCGTCCCCGATGAGCCCGTCGACCAGGTAGGTCTGCGCCCCGGCGGCCAGGCATTCCGCGCGGGTGATCTCCGGGGCGTCGGCTGGCATGACGACCAGGCAGGGCAGCCCGGCCCTGGCCGCGTAGGCCGCCCATGCCGACCCCGCGTTGCCGTTGGTCGGCAGGGCCACCCCGGTGGCCTTGAGCTCGGCAGCGCGGGACACCCCCACCGCGGCGCCCCGGGCCTTGAACGAGCCGGTAGGCAGCGGGCTCTCGTCCTTGAGCAGCAGCCCGGGCACGCCAAGGTCCGCCCCGAGGCGTTCCAGCGGCAGCAGCGGCGTCATGCCCTCGCCAAACGTCACCACCGCCGCTGCCGAGCCCACGGGCAGCAGCTCGTGGTAGCGCCAGAGGCTCGGTGGCCGCGCGGCGATCTGATCCGGGCCCGTCCGCGCGCCGGCCGCCGCCAGGTCATACCGGGCCAGCAGCGGTGCGCCGCAGGTGCAGGTGCCCTGGATCCGGTCGGCGTCGTACGGCCCCGCGGAGCAGCGGGAGCACTCCAGGAAGGTCAGGGCCGAGTACGGCGGGATCGCGTCCGGGCGGGCTGCCTCGCCTTGCCGCCGCGGATTGCCATGCTGCGCGATGTCCGATGTCATGGGTTCCATCTTGTATTGTCCGGGCCATCGAACCGCAGACCGCCCCCGCCACCCAGCCCACTGACGGCCGCATGCCAGCCACGCTGCGGCGAGCCCGGGTGGCCGTGCTGGCGTACTTCGTGGTGCTCGGCCTCGCCGACGGCGTCTGGCTGGCCAGGATTCCCGCGGTCAAGCAGCATCTCGGCCTCAGCGACGGGCTGCTCGGGGTGGCCCTGCTGGCCGCGCCGGCCGGCCTGGTGCTGGTGGCCGCGCTCGCGGACCGGGTGATCGACAGGTTCGGCAGCGCCACGCCGACCGTGGCGGGCGGGGTGGCCGTGTCGCTGCTGCCGGTGGCGCTGGGTCTGGCCGGCAACCTGGCCGCGCTGATGTCCGCGCTGCTGGCCTACGGCCTTGCGGGCGGCCTGATGGACGTCGCGATGAATTCGCAGGCGGTGCGTGTCGAGCGGGCATACCGGCGGCCCCTGATCACCTCGTTCCACGCGTGCTTCAGCCTCGGCGGCCTGGCCGGTGCCCTGCTCGGCGGGGTGTTCGCCTGGGCCGGCGTCGGCCCGGCGCCGACGTTCGCCGCGGTCGGGGTGCCGCTGGCCGCGCTCGCGCTGCTGGCCAGCCGCGGGCTGCTGCGAGGGCGAGAGGAGCGCGGCCAGGTGAGCGGCGAGGTGGCCGCGGCCGGCGGCGATGACGGCCCCCTTGCGGCGCAGCAGCCCGACCCCGGGGCACCGCGCCCGGACCCTGCAGCGCGGGGGCGCGGCGCGTCCCTGCAGATCGCCACGCTCGGCCTGCTGGCGCTGTGCTGCCTGCTCAGCGAGGGCGCGGCGGGCAGCTGGAGCGCCGTCTACCTGCGCGACAACCTGGGCACCTCGGCCGGGTTCGCGGCCATGGGGTATGCGGCGTTCTCGGTCGCCATGGCGGCCGGGCGGCTGCAGGGAGACCGGCTGGCCGCCAGGTTCGGATCTGCCAGGCTGGTCAGCGCGTCCGGGCTGGTGGCCGCGGCCGGCCTGGGGGGCGGGCTGCTCAGCGCCAGCCCGGCGGCGGGGCTTGCCGGGTTCGCGGTGTTCGGCGCCGGGCTCTCCAGCACGTTCCCGCAGCTGCTTTCCGCCGCCGGCAACGTCGAGACGTCACGGGCTGGCACCGGGATCGCCCGGGTGGCCGGGACCGGCTACCTGGGCCTGCTCGGCGGGCCGGTGCTGATCGGAGGCGGCGCGAGCCTGGCAGGGCTGCGGCTGGCGCTGGGGATCCCCGTCGTGCTGATGCTGTGTGTGGCCGCGGGCGGCCGCCGGATAACTTCGCCCTGGTCGGCCGCAGGTCCGCGACCGCCTGGACCAGCAGGTCGAGGCCGAACTCGAAGTCGGCCTCGTGGTCCCGGTTCATGAGCTCCGACGACATGCTGGTTACCTGCGGAAACTCGTTCGCGCTCAGGCCGATCGGGCGGTCAGCCTCCAGCACGGCCTGATCGGCGCCCAGCGGCCGCTGCGGCACCAGGCCCGGGGCTACGCCGACTTCACGCACGAGCGAGCCGACGGCGAAGGCGACGAACGTGCGCACCACCCTGATGGCGTCCTCGCCGCTGAAACCGGCGCTGCGCAGCGTGGCCAGCGCGCGCTCGATGGGGCGCAGCTCGATCGCCGATGTGGCCGGGCGGCTCACCACGACCATCGTGCACCTCGGATAGGCGCGGCCCATCTGCCGGAACGCGCGTGCCTGGCGCCGCAACTGATCCTCCCAGCTGGCACCGGGATCGAGGGTGAAGTCGATGCCTGACATGACGTACTCGGCCACGCCATCCAGCAGCGCCGCCTTGCCGGGAATGTGGTTGTAGAGGGACATGACCCCGGAGCCGAGCTCCGCAGCTATCCGGCGCATCGAAAGCGCTCCGACGCCCTCGCGCTCGATGAGCTCCACGGCGGCGGAGATGATCCGCTCACGGCTCAGCTCCATACGGTAAACGTACCCCCGGCCGGGCACCAATCATCCCCCGAATGCTCATGCCGGCGGCCCGGCATGGCCACCCGCCCGGGCAATTC
The DNA here is from genome assembly GCA_030038015.1 of Streptosporangiaceae bacterium. Classification (GTDB taxonomy): domain Bacteria; phylum Actinomycetota; class Actinomycetes; order Streptosporangiales; family Streptosporangiaceae; genus JASHPR01. Next base: position 18,828 of record JASHPR010000362.1, on the reverse strand, counting down.
CAGGGAGTCCGCTCGGCCGCGGTAAGAGACACGGCCCGCCGGCAAAGGGCCGCTTCTTGCCGCGGCTTTGCCGCACAATGCCTGTGACCTGGTCTTAGGGCGGCGCGTCAGCGGGCACAGAATGGCATCGAGTGGATTTAATCTTCGGGGGAAGCCATTAGCATTTCCGTGAGCCGTAAGGCGTGCCTGGGGAGCGGCCTGGATATCCGGAGCCGCGGGCCCGCGGCATCCGGGCGGCGTGCCCTCGCGGTCACCGTGGGCAAGACGGCGCGCGGCGCGGTTCGCCGGCTCGGCCGGGGCAACGGCACCGCCATTCCAGGAATGGTGGCCCTCGCCATCGACGCGGGCGTGCTCGCCGGGCTGGCCTGCGAGATCCGGCGCGGCGCCGTGATCGTGACCGGGACCAGCGGGAAGGGCACGACATGCCGCACGCCGGACGGCGCGGCGGTGCTCGAAATCCCGCTGCCGGGGCTGTATAACCCCTACAACGCGGTCGCCGCAGCCGCTGCGGCGACCGCGGGCCAGCTGCCCGCTGGGGCGCTGCCCGCGATCGCCTGGATGCCACCCGGTTTCTTCCGGGTGGGGCGGGTGGCGATTGACGGGCGCGACGTGCACCTGGCGCTGGCCAAGAACCCTCATGCCTACACCGAGGTGCTGCGGGCCGTGCTCGGCGACGGCAGGCCCAAGCACATGCTGCTGGCGCTCGACGACCGGGCCGGCGACGCCGAGCACGGCGTCTCCTGGATCTGGGATGTCGACTTCGAGTCGCTGGGCGGGCTCGTCCCGGTGGCTGTGCTGTCTGGCAACCGTGCGCCCGGCCTTGCCGTGCGGCTCAAGTACGCCGGGTGGGCCGGTGCCGGAGCGGCCGGGATCGCGGTCGAGCCCGACCCGGTCCGCGGGCTGCGGCTGGCGCTCGACCTGACCCCGGCGGGCCAGCCGCTCTGGGTTGTGTCCACCTACCAGGTGCTGTGGCAGCTGCGGGACTGGCTGCGCCGCCAGGGCCTGGTCAGCGCCCTGTGGGAGATCTAGCATGACGCTCAGCACGCTCACGGTCGGCTACCTCTATCCCGAGATCATGGGCGGCTGCGGCGACCGCGGCAACCTCGCCGCCGTGCTGCGCCGCTGTGGCTGGCGCGGCATCGAGACCGAGGTGGTCGAGCTCCGGCTCGGCGACCCGGTCGACCCTGAAGACGCGGATCTCTACCTCATCGGCGGCGGCGCGGAGTACCACCAGCGGCTGATCGCGGGCGACCTCGCCGACCTCAAGGGCCCTGGCCTGTGCGAGGCGGTCGCGCAGGGAGCCGCCCTGCTCGCGGTCGGCGCGGGCTATGAGCTGCTCGGCCGCTTCTACCAGCCGAGCAGGGGCGTGGAGCTTCCCGGGGTCAGGCTGTTCGACACCTGGACGATCCAGCAGAGCCCCGATCTGACCGCGGCCTCATGCACGATCGCGAAGGCCCGGGCAGGCCGGGCGATAGGCGACCTGGTGGTCCAGTGGGACCCCGAAGGCCTTGGCGGGCGGCCCCCCGGCCCTCCCCGCGGGGAGCTGCTCATCGGCTTCGAGAACCACAGCGCCCGCACCTATCTCGGGCCTGCGGCGTGCCCTCTTGGCCGGGTGGTCGTGGGCCAGGGCAACAACGGCGACGGTCACGAAGGGGTCCGCCTGGGCAACGCCATCGGCACCTACCTGTGCGGCCCGTGCCTGCCGCGCAACCCTGCGCTTACCGACTTCCTGATCGCCGCCGCGCTGCGGCGCCGCCACGCGGACACCGAGCTCGGCCCATTGCCTGACGACCTTGAGCTGGCGGCGCGCGATGCGGCCGTGCGGCGCCTCAGGGCGAGCGGCCGCGGAGGGCGTTCCCGGCTCGCGCGGGTTGCCCTTCCCGCGTAACAGGCCCGGCTGCTGCGAGGCCGCCGGAACGGGCATGCCGTAGCCCCGGGGCGCGGTCAGCAGGCCCGCGCGGGCCTCACGCGGTAGGGGTGCAGCGCTAAGCGTCTTACCTGCGCAAACACGAATGCCAGTATCGTCAGCAGGGCGCAGATCAACGTTTCCGAGGCACCCGGCCCGCCACGGCCGCAGCATTCACCGGCGGGTGGTTCCGCACCGGCGACCTGGGCTGCCTGGACTCCGACGGTTACCTGTTCCTCAGCGGCCGGACAGAAGACATGATCAACCGGGGCGGCGAGAAAATCGCGCCAGAAGCCGTCGAGGCGGCACTGCTCTCCCACCCCGCGGTCCAGGACGCGCTGGCATTCGCCGTACCTGACGCGAAATGCGGCGAGGAGATCAACGCCGCCGTCATCCTCCGGCCCGGCCAGCACGCCACCCAGGCCGGCCTCCAGGAGCACTGCCGAGCCCGGCTCGCAGCCTTCGGGATTCCCAGGAAGATCTACTTCCTCGACCGCTTCCCCCGCACCAGCAAAGGCGACGGCGACCGCCGCGCGCTTGCCGCGGCTCTCACCCCCCAGGACCGCCGGCATAAGAGATGCGGACAGGAGCATGTTGCAGAACAACCTGTCAGGCACCGCGCCAACGCGCTTCCAGCAGGCCGGAACCGATGGCGCGCCGATGTGCAGGTTCTCCGGGGCTTCCCGGCCTAAACGGCCATCGGCCAGGTCGGCCGAGCCGCCGCGGGTGAGCTGCAGCGGGTTGACGACCCGGTCGAACAGTTCCTCGCCGACCCCGTTTGCCAGCGCCGCCTGCTTGAGCGTCAGGTCGTGATCGATGGCATAGTGCGAGATCACCGAGGCCCGGTCGTAGCCGATGACCGGGGACAGGGCGGTCACCATCATGACGGACCGGTCGATGTTCTCCTTCAGCTTGGGCTCGTTCAGCTGGGCGCCGTCGACCATGAAGGTGCGGAAGTGATCGCACATGTCGGCCAGGATCAGCGCCGAGTGCAGGTAGTTGCTGATCAGGATCGGGCGGAACGCGTTGAGCTCGAAGTTGCCCTCGGCGCCTCCCATGGTCACTGCGACATCGGAGGCGATGACCTGGATTGCAACCATCAGCATTGCCTCGGCCTGGGTCGGGTTGACCTTGCCCGGCATGATCGACGAGCCGGGCTCGTTGGACGGCAGGATCAGCTCGTGCAGCCCGGTTCGCGGGCCGGAGCCCAGCCAGCGCAGGTCATTTGCGATCTTGAACAGGGTGACGGCGGCCGCCTTGAGGCCCGCGTGCGCGCGGACCATCCGGTCCAGCGTGCCTTGCGCGGTGAACTTGTTGCCCGCTGTCTGAAAGGCCGCGCCGGTCATCCTGGCGATCTCAGCAGCGACCTGCTCGCCGAACCCGGCCGGGGCGTTCAGGCCGGTGCCGACCGCGGTGCCGCCCATGGCCAGCTTCAGCAGGCCGTGGGTGACATGCTCGACCTCCGCGATGGCGTCATCCAGCGCCCCGGCGTAGCCGGACCACTCCTGGCCGACGGTGAGCGGAGTGGCGTCCTCCAGGTGAGTCCGGCCGATCTTGACCACGTTCGCCCAGTACTCTGACTTGCCCTTGACAGCGTCCCGCAGCCGGCGCATCGCCGGGATTGTCCGCTCCGCAGTCATCTTGTGTGCCGCAATGTGCATGGCCGTCGGGAACGTGTCGTTGCTGGACTGTCCCATGTTCACGTGGTCGTTCGGGTGAACGGGCCGCTGGGAGCCGAGGGTTCCGCCGGTCAGCTGGATGCAGCGGTTAGCGATGACTTCGTTCACGTTCATGTTCGACTGGGTCCCCGACCCGGTCTGGAATACATACAACGGGAAGTGCTCGTCGAGCGCCCCGCTGATGACTTCGTCGGACACCCGGGCGATCAGCTCGCCCTTCCAATCCGGCAGCCGGCCGGCCCTGGAGTTCACGAGGGCCGCTGCCTTCTTCACGTAGCCGTAGGCGTGATACACCTCCTTCGGCATCCGGTCGCGGCCGATGTTGAAGTGCTCCAGGCTGCGCTGGGTCTGCGCGCCCCAGTACCGGTCGGCGGGTACCTCGACATCGCCCAGGCTGTCGAACTCGCGCCGCATCCCGGTCGCGCGCAAGCCGACCGGGATATCGAGGATCTTCGGACGCTGCTCCCCGGCGGTGCCCTCAGCGGCGGCCATCACAGTGCCCAGGCAGACAGCTGACTTGCGCGTGCCGTCATAACAAGTCCCCCGTTTCTGCCACGACCGCGTCGCGGCGATGCACCCCGATGCCGGCAACTTGCCCGTTCCTGCCGGGAGCACTCGCCGCTTACAGGGGAACGGGCAGGACAGGGACCGCCGGCGACGGTCCCTGCGAGAAGGCAGCCGCGGAGATGGCGGACCTGTCTGGCCGGCGGGCGGACCGGGTTCCCTGCGCGGGCCGGGCTTGATCCGCGTGCGTGCGGGCACGATTTGGATCGTGCCGCGCGCCGTGCCAGAGCCTGGCACGTGACGCCTCGAACGCGGGCATCTGAACGAACGGGGGATCAAGATCATGAGTATGCGCACGGGGCCCGCTCCGGCGATTCCGGATGTACTCCAAGACCCGATCCGCGATAAGGGGACGGCCTTCACCCAGGCAGAACGTGACGCCCTGGGGCTTACCGGGCGTCTGCCGTCGGCCGTGCTGACGCTTGACCAGCAGGCCCAGCGCGCCTACCAGCAGATGCTGCGGCAGGGCGACGACCTGGCCAAGAACGTGTACATGGAGCAGCTGCACGACCGGAACGAAGTGCTGTATTACCGCGTGCTCGCCGATCATCTGGCCGAGCTGCTGCCGGTGGTGTATGACCCGGTGATCGGCGACGCCATCGAGCGTTACTCGCACGAATACCGCCGCGCCCGTGGCCTCTACTTGTCGATCGACAGATCAGACGACATGGACAAGGCGTTCGCCAGCCTGGGCCTCGGGCCGGAAGACGTCGACCTCATCGTCTGCAGCGACGCCGAGGAGATCCTGGGCATCGGCGACTGGGGCGTGGCCGGCAGCATGATCGCCGTCGGCAAGCTGGCCGTGTACACCGCCGCGGCGGGCATCGACCCGCGCCGGGTGATCCCGGTGTCGCTCGATGTGGGCACGAACAACGAGGCGCTGCTGAACGACCCGCTGTACCTGGGCAACCGGCACGCACGCGTCCGCGGCCCGGAATACGACGCGTTCATCAAGAAGTACCTGCAGACCGCGTCGTCGCGGTTCCCGAACGCGCTGCTGCACTTCGAGGACTTCGGCGCGGACAACGCCCGGCGGATCCTGGTCACCTACCGGGACCAGTACCGGATCTTCAACGACGACATGCAAGGCACTGGCGTGATCGCCATGGCAGGGCTGTACAGCGCGCTGAAGGTCACCGGCACCCGGTGGCGAGACCAGCGAGTCGTCATCTTCGGCGGCGGCACCGCGGGCATCGGCATCGCCGACCAGATCCACGACCAGATGGTCCGCGACGGGCTGGACCCGGCCCAGGCGACCCGGCAGATATGGGTCGTCGACCTGCCCGGCTTGCTCACCGACGACATGATCGACGGCATGCTGGACTACCAGCGCCCGTACGTCCGCCCTGCCGCTGAGGCCGCGGACTGGGAAAAGTCCCAGGTGGTGATAGACCCGGCGGCGGCGGTGCGCTGGCCGGAAATGGCCGCCCTGCAGCAGGCGCGCGCCGAATCGGGCATCATCGGCCTGCAGACCGTGGTCGAGAAGGTACGGCCGACAATCCTGATCGGCACCTCGACAGCGCACGGCGCGTTCACCAAGGACGTCGTGGAAGCCATGAGCGCCAGCGTCAGCCGGCCGGTCATCTTCCCGCTGTCCAATCCCACCTCCAAGATCGAGGCCATGCCCGCCGACATCATCACCTGGTCCAAGGGGCGGGCACTGATCGCCACCGGCCTGCCGATCGGGCCATTCGAGTACGACGGGGCGACCCACTACTTCGGGCAGGCGAACAACGCCCTGGTCTATCCCGGGCTGGGCCTCGGCACGATCGTCTCCGGCGCATCCAAGGTCACCGACGGGATGCTGCACGCGGCGGCCGAGGCGGTCGCCGGCCAGGTCGACGTCAGCGAACCCGGCGCCGCGCTGCTGCCCGCGGTAGAGAACCTGCGGGCATCGTCGGCGACCTCGGCCATCGCTGTCGCGAAGGCCGCGTTCGCGGACGGCGTCGCCGGCAAGAAGAAAATCGGCAACACGGTACAAGCCGTGCAGGACGCCATGTGGCAGCCAGCCTACGCTGACGGTGCTGGGCCGGAGCAGGCCGCGTCATGAGCGCCGCCGGCGGCGCCCGCGGCCGGCCCGGCCTCAGTCGACCGCTTCGGACCGGCCTGAACGGGCGCGCCGTAGGGTAGGGGTATGGAAGACAGGGACATCCTCGGCAGCATCGGCGAGCTCATCAGGACCGAGCACGAGCTGCGCTCGAAGCTGGCCGACGGAGAGCTTTCCTCCGAAGAGGAGCGCGCCAGGCTGAAGGCCACCGAGGAGGCGCTGGATCAGTGCTGGGATCTGCTGCGCCAGCGCCGGGCCCGGCGCGAGTTCGGGGAGGACCCCGGGGAGACGTCGCCGCGGCCTGCGCCGGAGGTAGAGGGATACCTGCAGTAGCGGCGCTCCGCCGTGCCGGGCCGCCAGGCCCGCTCAGTAGGCTCTGAGACGTGCGTATCGCAAGGTTTGCCCACGGCGGTGATGTCGGCTACGGGATCGTCGAGGAGGTCCAGCCGGACGGCGCCGCAGGCGCCGCAGCCGGCGCGGAGGCCGAGGGTCTCGTCGTGGCTGAGCTGATCGGACACCCGTTCGGGATCGGGGATGAGTCTGTGCGGCTCACCGGGGCCCGCTACCCGCTGGCCGACGTGCGGCTGCTCGCTCCCGTGCTGCCCAGCAAGGTGGTCGCGGTCGGCAAGAACTACGCCGACCACGCGCGCGAGATGGGCGGCGAGCCGCCCGAGGATCCGGTCATCTTCCTGAAGCCCTCGACGGCGGTCGTCGGGCCGCGGGAGCCCATCATCTACCCGGCCCACCTCTCGGAGCGGGTCGATTTCGAGGGCGAGCTCGCGGTGGTCATCGGCAGGCTATGCCGGCAGGTGCCGCCGGAGCGGGTGCCAGAGGTGGTGTTCGGCTACACCTGCGCCAACGACGTCACAGCGCGGGACCTGCAGGCCAAGGACGGGCAGTGGGCACGGGCCAAGGGATTTGACACGTTCTGCCCGCTCGGGCCGTGGATCGAGACCGACGCCGATCCTTCCGACCTGGAGCTGACCACGATCGTGAACGGCGAGATCCGGCAGAACTCGCGGACGTCGCTGCTGCTGCACGACGTGACCGCGCTGATCGCGTACGTCAGCGCGGTCATGACGCTGCTGCCCGGCGACGTGCTGCTGACCGGGACCCCGGCCGGCGTCGGCCCGCTCAAGGACGGTGACGAGGTGTCGGTGACCATCGAGGGCATCGGGACGCTGACCAACGGGGTGGCCACCGGTGACTGACAAGCTGCCGGTGCGGGTCCGCTTCGCCCCCTCGCCGAGCGGGGACCTGCACGTCGGCAACATCAGGACGGCGCTGTTCGACTGGGCGTTCGCCCGGCATACCGGCGGGGTGTTCGTGCTGCGCATCGAGGACACCGACCGGTCCCGGGTGCTGCCCGCGTACATCGACTCGGCGCTGGATACGCTGCGCTGGCTCGGCCTGGACTGGGACGAGGGGCCGGGGAAGGGCGGCCCCTACGGCCCGTACCTGCAGAGCGAGCGCATGGAGATCTACGCGGACTGGGTGGCGAAGTTCCTCGAGTCCGGGCACGCCTACTACTGCTACTGCACGCAGGAGGAACTCGCCGAGCGCCGGGCCGCGGCCCGCGCGGGCGGGGGCGGGCCGAGCGGGTACGACGGCCACTGCAGGTCGCTGACGCCCGACCAGGCCGCCGCGTACCGGGCGGAGGGCCGGCGGCCCGTGGTGCGGCTGCGGATGCCGGGCGGCGTGACCAGGTTCACCGACATGATCAAGGGCGAGATCACCATCGACAACGCCAACGTGCCCGACTTCGTGCTCGCGCGGGCGGACGGCAGCCCGCTGTACACGCTGGCCGTGGCGGTCGACGACGTGCTGATGAAGATCACTCATATCGTGCGCGGCGACGACCTGCTGTCCTCGACCCCGCGGCAGCTTGCCGTGTACCGGGCGATGGGCGTGCCGGAGCCGGAGTTCCCGCTGTTCGCCCACCTGCCGTTCGTGCTGGGGCTCGAGGGCGAGAAGCTCGGCAAGCGCTACGGCGCCGCGTCCATCAGCTACTACCGGGACCAGGGGTTCCTGCCCGAGGCGATCGACAACTACCTGGCGCTGCTTGGCTGGTCGCCGGGGGGCAACCGGGAGGAGTTCACGCTCGGCGAGATGGCGGCCGAGTTCGACCTGGCCCAGGTGAACAAGAACCCGGCCAGGTTCGACGTGCGCAAGCTGGAGGCGATCAACGGTGACAAGATCCGGGAGCTGGATCCGGGCGACTTCGTGCGGCGGATCCTGCCGTTCCTGCGGCAGGCGGGACTCGTCGGCACCCCGCCCAGCGCCGCGGATCTCGAGGTCGTCACCGCCGCCGCGCCGCTGATCCAGGGCCGGATCTCGAAGCTCACCGACGCGGCCGGGATGCTGAGCTTCCTCCTGGTACCCGAGGACAAGTTCGCGGTCGACCCGGAGGACGCAGCGCGGGCCCTCGGCCCGGACGCGGTGCCCGCGCTGGAGGCGGCGCGGGATGCGCTGGCCGGGCTCGGGCCGTGGACCGCCGACGCGATCAGGGACGCGCTGCAGGCCGCGCTCATCGACGGTCTCGGGCTGAAGCCCAAGGCCGCGTTCGGCGGCGCGGTGCGGGTCGCGGTCACCGGCCGGCGGGTCGGGCCGCCGCTGTTCGAGTCGATCGAGCTGCTCGGCCGGGAGCGGACCCTGGAACGGCTGGCCAGGGCCGCCGAGGCCGCCCGGGGCCGGGCCTGAGCGGTCCCGGCGTTCCGCCCGGCCCGATGGCGGTCTCCCCGGCGGCCTGCAGAAGCCGGCGGATCTGTTTGGCCGCAGCATCCGCACTTCGGCTACACTGCACTGGCGCGCCCAGACTGCGCGGGCGCGGCGGGCCCCTGGCCCGATCCCATGGGGTATGGGGTAATTGGCAGCCCGACGGGTTCTGGCCCCGTTAGTCTAGGTTCGAGTCCTGGTACCCCAGCGAGGCTGCGCAAAAAAAGCGCGGATGCCGCAGGCAAGCGGCATCCGCGTTCGTGTTTCCCAGGGCCGGTTCGGGTGGCTCAGATCCGGCGGCGGCGGCGCGAGCGGCCGGGCTCAAGGCGGGTCAGCCGCAGGATCACCAGCAGGACGATGGCGCCGACGATCGACCAGATGATGCCGGTAGCGTGGAACGAGTTCACCGAAAGCGTGTGGTACTCGATCAGCGTCGACAGGAAGCCGCCGACGAACGAGCCGGCAACGCCCAGCAGGATGGTGCCGAGGATGCCGATGGGGTCACGCCCGGGCACCAGGAGGCGCGCGACGGCGCCCGCGATGAGTCCGATGATCAGCAGGACGATAATGAAGGCGATCATGCGGTAGTTACCCTCCGGCCGGAAAAGATTCATTGATCTTGTTTCAGTCTAGCTCGCGGGGTCATGTCCGTGACCGGTGTGTTCGGCGGGTTTGCTGTGATTCCTGTGACCAGGGAGTGTGCCATGCTGCGGCTGGGTCCGGCTGTGCTGCGCCGTTTGGCGGGACTCGGCGAGGTACGCTAGCCTTGGTGCCCGGCCGGGGCTGAGGCCCTGGTCAGTTTTCTGCTCACGGCCGGCCCGCAGGCAGCAGAGCCCTGCGGACCGCGTGGTACCTGGCCCCGTCGTCTAGCGGCCCAGGACGCCGCCCTCTCAAGGCGGTAGCGCCGGTTCAAATCCGGTCGGGGCTACGAAAGAAGGTCGAAGGGCCCTGATCGCTGTCCGCAGCGGTCGGGCTCTTGACCATTTGCGGCCGGTGTGCCTCGGGCCTCGCCGTCGCGAGGGGGCGGCGGCGCGCCGCAGAGTGATCACCAACGACAGGATGCGGCCTGCTCGGACGGCGATCGGGCAAGCGCGTGCTGGGCCGGCCCGCGCCCTGAGCCCGCTCCCGGGCGCCCGGCGGGTAGCGCGACTGGTCCCGGGGCGGCAGCGCGGTCAGACCGAGACGCAGACGGCTTGCTCCAGGGCTTCCGCCGGACCGAGCCTGGCACGCTTTACCACCATTACCACAGGCCTTTACTGGGCGAGCGGGCCAATATCGGGTTATTGGCTTCAATGCGGCCGCGAGCAGCTTTGGCAGAGCATCAGGCAGATAATGCTCCTTATTCCGAAAGATGATTTTATCTTTCCCCAGAATTTCCTGCTTAAAGATGTCAGCTGCGGCGTACGGTGGTTGCGCCTGAAACACGGTCAGGGGAGGGCTGGGATATGGGGCTGGCTGGGTCGGCCGGGGCGAGGTCCCGTCACGGAGCATGGCTCGTCTGGCGGAAGAAGGGTCTGCTGGCCGCCACGGCCGGCCTGGTCGCGGCCGCGTTAGCCGGCCCCACCCTGGCCGGCGCCCCGGCGGCATCGGCGGGCACCATGCAGACCGTCATCGTCACATCGAGCGGGCTGCTGAGCCCGGTTGCCGCCGTGCAGGAGGTGCTGGGCACGGTCCTTACCCAGTACCAGATCATCGACGGGGTCGAGGCTTCGGTCCCCGCCGCGCTCGAGCCGGTGCTGGCGGCGCTGCCGGGCATCACCGTGACCCCGGACGTTTCTGTCAGTGTCCAGTCGGCCGTCGAGTCAACGGGCCCGCACACACCTTCCGATGAGTTCCTGCAGCAGACCGGCGCTACCCAGTTGTTCGGCGGGCGGCGACACCGGTCAGGGCGTCACGGTGGCCGTGATCGACACCGGCATAGACAACCTGCCGGACTTCGCCGGGCGGCTGATCGGCGGGGTCGACCTGACCGGCGAGAACAACCCGTTCCAGGACGACTACGGCCATGGCACCTTCGTGGCCGGCCTGATCGGCGGCGACGGGGCCTCGTCGGGCGGGGAGTACGAGGGCGAGGCGCCGGGCGCCGACCTGGTGTCGATCAAGGTGGCCGACGCGGACGGCATGACCGACCTGTCGACGCTGATCCTGGGACTGCAGTGGGCGGTCGCTAACCGGCTCGCCTACAACATCAGGATCCTCAACATGTCCCTGGGCTTCCAGCCGTTCGAGTCCACCACCGTCAACCCGCTGGACCAGGCGGTTCAGGCGGCGTGGAACTCGGGCATCGCGGTGGTGGCCTCGGCCGGCAACGCCGGGCCGTCCAACGGGACCATCCTGTCTCCCGGAGATGACCCGCTGGTGATCACGGTGGGTGCGCTGGATGACATGGCCCAGCCGGTGGTCGCGGACGATGAGATGACGGACTTCAGCAGTGCCGGCCCCACGTCGCCAGACGGCTGGGTCAAGCCTGACCTGGTCACCTCCGGCCGGTCGGTCGTCAGCCTGGCCGCGCCCGGCTCAACGGTCTACGACGGCTACCCCCCGGCCCGCATCGGCTCGGGTAACTTCGTGGGTTCCGGCACATCGTTCAGCGCGGCCATCACGAGCGGTGCCGCGGCCTTGGTCCTGGCCGCCGACCCAGGCCTCACCCCGGATGAGCTCAAGGCCCGGCTGCTCGGCACGACCAGCCCCGGCCCGGTCGGCAATCCGTTCGTCGACGGGCACGGGGCCCTGAACGCCTACGCAGCGGCCACCGCCGGGCCGATGAACCTCAGCCAGTCGGTCCTTGGCCTGGTTCCGACCCTGCCGGGGGCGACGGTATCCCTGTCACCCGCGGGCAGCAACGCCGACAGCTGGAACGCGAGTCTCTGGTCGGGTGTCGCGTGGCCGCAGGGTCCCGCCGGCGGTCCGGCGTGGAACGGCTCGGCCTGGGACGGCTCAGCCTGGAATGGCTTCACCTGGTCCAGCAGGGCCTGGAACGACGGCGGCTGGGGGGGCGCGGACTGGAACGGCCAGACCTGGGACGGCTCGGCGTGGGACGGGTCGGCGTGGGACGGGTCGGCCTGGAACAGCGCCGCCTGGGCCGGCAGCGCCTGGAACGCATCGGAATGGAACTAGGGCGGCCACGGTGTAACCAGGCCACGAAGAGGCCGTGACATTGCCACGCCCAGCCCGGGCGATCGTGGCCGCCTCCATCGCAGGCGGCGCCGGCACGCTGATCGTTGCGGGCTTGCGCCAATCGGCCTGCGCGCCAGCCAGCGAGAGCCAGTGGCTGATGGCCGTCGCCCTGGGCGTGCCGCTGCTGGGGAGCTGGCTGTGGCCGCTGGTCGTGTTCCGGGGCGGTGAATCCGAGGCCGCTCACGTGGATGAGTGCTTCTTCGTCATCCTTGCCTTGCTCGTGCCGCCCGTTCTCACCCTGGGCACCCTGGCAGTGGCGACCACGCTGGCTCAGGTCCTCCGCCGCCGGCCGCTTGTCAAGTCGGCCTTCAACGCCGGGCAGGTTCTGGTGTCGGCGGGGCTGGGGCTGGCCGTGAGCCGCAGCATCGCCGTGCCATCGGATTCGGCCGGCGCCGGCCAGGTCGCCGCCGTCGCGGCGGGCGTGGCCGTGTTCCAGGTCGTCAATACCGCTCTCGTCGGCGGCGTTATGGCCTCGATGGGCATGACCTGGCAAGAATTCACCAGCGACCTGCGGATTCAGCTCACGCTGGCTGGCGGGGGAGCGTTGACCGGCATCGTGCTTGCCCTCGCCATACAGGCGCACGAGTGGGCGATCGTGCTGGCAATCCCCGTGCTGGCTCTCGGGCGCTGGCTGATCGGCGCCAGGTACGCGGCGCTGTATGACCGCGCCAGGACGGAGGGGCTGTACGAGGTGGCGCTGGAGGCTAACCGGCAGCTGCGGCAGCAGCCGGTTCTCGACACCATCCTGGGTTCGGTCCGGCGCCTGCTCCGCAGCCCGCAGGCGACCCTGACGCCTGCCGACCCGGCTCCGGGTGAGCTGGCGGCAGCCATCACCATCGCCGGGCGGCAGCAGTGGCTGGTGGCGGCGGGCCGGCGGCGCGACGAGCCCTTCGACGACGCCGATCGCGGCCTGCTGCGGGCACTGGCCGCCGTCGGCAGCGCAGCCCTCAGCAACGCCGAGCTGTATCAGCAGGTCCACATCGAGCGCGAGCGGCTGTCCTCGATCACGCTCAACATCGGGGAAGGCGTCTGCGCGATAGACGCGGACGGCAGGCTGACGTTCGTCAACCCGGCCGCGGCCGGCCTGATCGACCTGCCGCCACTCAACATCACCAGCGACCAGGCGGCGGGACGTGCCATCGCCGCACCGGGCTTCCTGCTCGATCCGGCCCGGAAGGCCATGCGCACACGCCGGACCGTCCGCGAGGATGATGCCCGCTTCCGCGGCAAGAATGGGGCAGCCATCCCGGTTGCCTACACAGCATCGGCAGTCATGCGCGAGAGCAAGCCCTCAGGTGCCGTGATCGCCTTCCGCGACATCACCGAGCGCAAGGCGTTCGAGGACGAACTCCACCATCACGCCTTCTATGACAGCCTCACCGGGCTGGCAAATCGCAGGCTGCTGGTCGAGCGTCTCGACCAGGCGCTGCGGCGGTCAGCCCTGGACCGCAAGACCCACGCGCTGATCTTCGTCGACGTCGACCGGTTCAAGAGAATCAACGACAGTCTCGGCCACGTGACCGGCGACGAGTTCCTGGTCGCGATCGGCAACCGCATGAAGGCCGTGGTGCGCAGCAACGACCTGATCGCGCGCTTCGGCGGCGACGAGTTCGTTGTGCTCCTGGAGGATGTGGCGGGACAGGACGAGGCGGTCATCGCCTCGCGGCGCATCTGCACCGCGGTCGAGCAGCCCATGGTGCTCCCCGGAGGCTACGAGATGGTCGCCACCGTGTCCGTCGGCATTGCCATGACCGAGCCGGGCAAGACGACCGATGACCTGCTGCGCGACGCTGACGTGGCCATGTACGAAGCCAAAGCAAGGGGCGGGGGCGGCGTTTACAGGGTGTTCGATCAGGTCTCGATGGGAACCCGGTCCGCCGAGCGGCTCCAGATCGAGGCCGATCTGCGCAAGGGTCTTGAGCGGGACGAGCTCGAGGTGCACTACCAGCCGTTCTATTCCCTGGACGGGAGGCAGATCGTGGGCGCAGAGGCGCTCGTGCGGTGGCGTCATCCCGTCAACGGCCTGATCGGCCCCATGGGCTTCATCCCCATGGCAGAGGAGACCGGGCTGATACTGCCGGTTGGCCGGTATGTTCTCGAGCAGGCCTGCCGCCAGGTGCGCTCGATGAGGGACCGGCTCGGCGTGGAGCTCCCGGTCAGCGTGAACCTCTCACCACGCCAGTTCCAGGAGAGCGGGCTGCTGACGCAGGTGGCGGCGGCCCTCGACGCGAGCGGCTTACCGTCGGCATCGCTGACGTTCGAGATCACCGAGTCCATGGTCATGGAGGATCTCTCCGGCGCTCGCGACATCATGAAGAGGCTCAACCGGCTGGGCGTGCGCCTGGCCATCGACGACTTCGGCACCGGCCACTCCTCGCTTGCCTACCTCAAGCAGTTCCCGGTGCAGGAGGTAAAGGTCGACCGCGCCTTCGTCAAGGGCGTCGCGGAAAGCCGGGTCGACTCGGCGATCGTCCGCGCCGTCATCGAGCTTGCCAATGCCATCGGCATATCGGCGATCGCCGAGGGCGTCGAGACCCCGGACCAGGTGGCCGGCCTTAAGATGCTCGGCTGCCGGGTCGCGCAGGGTTACTTCTTCTCGCAGCCACTGCCTGCCGAGGAGTTCAACGAACTGCTCACCACGCACTTCGCGCGCGGCCCGGCCGCGGCATCGTGCTAGACATGGAGCGCCAGCAAGCAGCGTGATGGCACGAGCCCGCCCAGCGCACACCGGACAGGAGCAGCAGTGCCGTTGACCGGTACCCGCCGGTACCTGAACCTGAACGCCTACCTCCGCAACTCGGGCTACCACGAGGCGGCCTGGCGGGTGTCGGCCACCGACCCGGCCGGCGTCCTGGACCCGCGCCACTGCATCGGCCTGGCCAGGACGGCCGAGCGCGGCGTGCTGGACTCGGTCTTCCTGCCCGACAGCCCCGGCGTGGCCGAGTTCCGGTCGGAGTTCCTGCCCGGCGCCGGCCTGGATCCGCTGCTGCTGCTGTCGTCGGTTGCCACCGCCACCGAGCAGGTCGGGCTCATCGCGACGGTGTCCACCACCTACAGCTACCCGTGGGACGTGGCCCGCCGCGTGGCCACGCTGGACTTCCTCAGCCACGGGCGGGCCGGATGGAACATCGTCACCACCGTCGAGCCGGCCGCGGCTGGCAACTTCGGCGACCAGCCGCACCCCCGGCGGCGGAGCGGTACCAGCGGGCCGGCGAGTTCGTCGAGGTCGTGCTCAAGCTCTGGGACGCCTGGGACGACGACGCGGCGGTCATGTCCCGGCAGGCCGGCCGGTGGGCCGACCCGGCCCGGCTGCACCCGCCCCGGCATCACGGCACCCATTTCGACGTGGCCAGCTACCTGCCGTTCCCCCGCTCACCGCAGGGCCACCCCTTTCTCACCCAGGCCGGATCCTCCCCGCAGGGCATCGACCTGGCCGCGCGGTACGCCGACGCGGTGTTCACGCCGCTGGCCAGCCCCGCCGCCGGGGCCGCGTTCCGGCAGAACCTGCGATCCCAGGCCGCCGGTTACGGGCGCGACCCGGACCAGGTCCGGGTGCTGCCCGGCCTGTCGTTCCTGCTGGCCGGCACCGACGCCGAAGCCGCCGCGCTCAAGGCCGAACTCGAGGCGGCGGCCAGCAGCGAGTTCCGCTGGCGCAACCTGGCCAACCTGGCCGGCCTGGACTGCACCACGATCGACCCCGACGCCCCGTTCCCGCCCGGCCTCCTCGCCGGCGCACCGAAGACGAGCTTCGGTGCCGCCATCTACAAGATGGCCGCCGAAGAGCCCGCGGCCACGTTCCGGGCCGTCGCCCAGAAGCTGTCCGCCCTGCCCGGCGGGCTCGACTTCACCGGCACCCCCGAGGGCATGGCCCGGCTCATCGCCGACTGGTGGGAAACGGGCGCCTGCGACGGCTTCACCATCATGCCCAACGTCCTGCCCGGCCAGCTCGAGGCGTTCGTCGACCACGTGGCGCCGATCCTGCAGAAACAGGGCCTGGCCCGGGCCGAGTACGCCGGCACCACCCTGCGCGAACACGCCGGCCTGCCCCGTCCAGCGCCGGCCCGGTAGCGGGCTATCTCAGCCGTGCGGTCACTGCGCAGCCTGTCGTAGACGGCCGGCGGCGCCGCCTCCTGCGACTCGCTCAGCCGCTTGCCGGCCCTGATGAGCGCGGTGACCTGCTCGGTGGTGCGGGCGCCATCCGCGTCCCCGTCGTCCCCGCTGAGCAGGCCCGCCTGGATCAGCAGCGTCCCGGCCGGCACGTTCAGCGCCTCGGCGATCAGCTTGAGCACGCGGACCGAGGGCTGGTGCAGCCCTCGGTCACGACCAGGTCGCTTGGCCTGGGCAGCTTGCCGGCGAACGGCGCGGGCGGGATGGGCAGCGACGGCGTGACCGAGCGCACGGCCTCGGCCCAGGTCCTGATCGCGTCCGTGACCGCTGGCCGGCCCGCGGATCTGACCAGGCCGCCCAGTCCTCCCACCACGAGCCGGGATGTCTCTCCGCAGCCTCCCGCCACTCAGCCGCGCCGGCCGGATAGCGCTCGCCGGCCTGGTACCAGGCCTTCGGGCTGGGCGGGCTCACGCCCGGACCGGTCAGCCGGGCGCCAGGTAAGGCCGGGCCGGGCGCCCGGCTGGCTCGGGCGGCGGCAGCCTGATGGCCCCGAGCGCCTGGCCGATCACGCTGCCGGGCACCCCGGCCTGCTCGCCGCCGCCTCCGCTGCCGCGGTGCGCGGTGTTGATGGTGATCGCCTCAGGCCATGGCGCCATCTCCGCTGCCAGCTCCTGCGCGATGGCGCGGTTGGCGTCGGACACTCCTGGCACCCGGGTGCTCAGTCTCTCGGCGGCCAGGTCCGCCGGCGCAATGCAGCGCAGCTGCACGAGCCGGGCATGGGCAGCGCGTGCCGCCTCCGCAGCCGCAGCGCGGTGCTCGGCGGATGCCCAGGTGGCGTCGGCGATGACCACCTCGCCCTGGGCCAGCAAACCGGCGGCGCGGCGCAGCAGCTCAGCGTAGGTGGCCCGGGTGGCCGCCGGGGCGTAGATGCCGGTGCCGTAAGCCACCGCGGGCTGCTGGGTGGGGGGCAGGCCGGCCAGTTCCTTGCGGATCCGGTCGCTGCTCAGCACGGCGGCGCCCAGGCGGCCGGCCACGGCGTCGGCCAGTGCCGACTTGCCGGTCCCGGGCAGGCCGCCGATCAGCACCAGGGCCACGTCGCCTTCGCGCAGGTGGCCGAGGGCGATGCCGGCCAGCCTGCGGGCCTCGCCGGGGGCCTCGGGCGCGCCCTGCCCGGCGCGCACGCAGGCGACCTTGGCCCGGACGAATGCCCGGTACGCGATGTAGTGGTGGCACAGCGACGCCGGGGCCGGGTCCCCCGAGTACTCGGCGTACCAGCCGATGAATCGCTCCCCGAGCGGGCGGTCGCCAAGGTGCTCAAGGTCCATGGCGAGGCAGGCCGCGTCGTCCAGGCCGTCCAGCCAGCGCAGCCGGTCATCGAAGTCCAGGCAGTCAAGGATGCGCGGCCCGTCGTCCAGGCAGAAGATGTCACCGGCGAGCAGGTCGCCGTGACCGTCGAGGATATGCCCGCCGCTGACCCGGGCATGGAACAGCGGCCCGCGCCCGGAGAGGAACTGCCCGGCCAGCCGCTCCATCTCGGTGACGGCCGCCGGGTCGAGCAGGCCGCCCGATACCTGCCTTGCCTCGCCGAAGTTGTCCGCCCACCGGCGGCGCAGCGCGCCTGGGCTGCCCTGCTCGTCGATCTGCGGGCCGCGCGGCGCCGACGCGTGCTGCGCGGCGAGGATCCGGGCCACCTGACGCACCGCCTCCGTCACCGGCGCCCGGGCCTGGACCAGCACCGAGAGCCGCCGTGCGGCGGGCATCCGGCGCATCACCACGAGGTGATCACAGACCTCGCCATCCGGGCCGCGCACCTCGGCGACCCCCAGGTACACATCCGGCGCATACCGCCGGTTGAGTTCGAGCTCGCGCCTGCATGCCACGGCCCGGGCCTGGGGCGAGCTGAAGTCGAGGAACCCCAGGTTCACCGGCTTCTTCAGCTTGTAAGCGCGATCGCCGACGAAGAACACCACGGCGGAATGCGTCTCGGCAACCTGCGCGTAGGGCGCGTGCACTTGGCTCTCCTCAACGGACGACCGCGATGGGGTGCGCTGCGTTCTGCAGGAGTTCATGGGCTACCGTTCCCAGCAGCAGGCCAGGGATATCACCGGCACCGTGCGACCCCACCACCAGCAGCGGCGCGGTGTCCGCGAGCGCCCGCAGGGCCGCCGCCGGTGCCTGGGGGGTCACGGAAGCGGAAAACGCGACATCTGGGTGCTTGCGGCGCCATGGCCCGGTGGCCCCGCTGGCCTGCCCCCGCTCGTGCGACCAGCAGACCGCCAGGACCGGGACGTGGCGCAGGTGCGCCTCCTCGAAGGCGAAGCCGGCCGCCCGCTGCGACGATGGCGTGCCGTCCACGCCGACCACGACCGGCCCCTCGCGCCATACCCCGTCATCGGGCACGAGCAGCAGCGGGCACCGGGCGCCGGCGGCCAGCTGGTTGCTCACCGAGCCCAGACCCGGCCAGGACCAGTTGCCGGTGCCGCGGGTCCCGGCAGCGAGCATCTCGGCGCCGTCCGATGCCTGCAGCAGCGCCGCCGCCGCAGGGCCGGCGAGCAGCCGTGGCACCACCTCCAGCCCCGCCGTCCGGCGGGCCAGCGCCACGCCGCGGGCCAGCGTGCGGTCGGCGGCCGACG
>JASHPR010000361.1 GCA_030038015.1 Streptosporangiaceae bacterium | reverse complement strand
GCCAGGCCGCCGATGGCCCGCGTACGCGACACCGCGCGAACCGGGGGGTATGGTCGCCGCGTGGACGCCGGTGACGCCAGCGAGGACGGGACGCTGCGGCTCAGCGATGGCCGCCGGCTCGGGTACGCCTGGTACGGGCGGCCGGACGGCGAGCCGGTCTTCCTTTTCCACGGGCATCCCGGCTCGCGCCTGGAGGGGAGGTTCACCCGCCAGGCCGCGGCGGCGGCCGGGCTGCGGGTGATCGCGCTGGACCGGCCGGGGTACGGGCTGTCGGACTTCCAGCCAGGGCGGTCCATCGCCGGGTGGCCGGCCGACGTGGCCGAGGCGGCCAACCTGCTGGGGATCGGCCGGTTCTCGGTGGCGGGCGCGTCGGGCGGCGGGCCGTACGCGCTGGCGTGCGCCTGGCGGCTGGCCGGCCGGGTCGTCAGGGCGGCGGTGATCAGCGGGGTGGGCCCGTTCCAGGTGCCGGGGATCACCAAGGGAATGCGCTGGCAGAACCGGGTCGGCTTCGGCTGGGGCTCGCGGTGGCCGCCGCTCGCCCGGGCGCTGATGCGGTCCATGCAGCGGGGCATCACCCGCCATCCCAGGCAGATGGCCGACGCCATCGCCCGCGCCATGTCCCCCGCCGACGCCGAGATCGTCCGCCGGCCGGAGGTCCGCGAGATCGTGATCGCCGAGATCACCGAGGCGTTCCGGCAGGGCAGCCGCGGCGCCGCCTGGGACGTGGTGCTGCTGGGCCGGCCCTGGGGGTTCCCGCTGTCCGGGATCGAGACCGAGGTTCACCTCTGGCAGGGCGAGGAGGACACGCTCGTCCCCCCGGCGATGGGCCGCTACCTGGCCGCGAACATCCCGCACTGCCACGCCACGCTGCTGGCCGGCGAGGGCCACCTGCTGATCGTCGACCGGATGCCCGAACTCGCCGCCGCCCTCCGGCAGGCACCGCCGCGCCAGGAACCAGGTGAATCACCTGCCTGAGCCGTTCCGGCCCGGGTCCTCGCCGCGGCCGTTCTTGCCGCCGGGGGTCTCGTCCGTCCTCACCAGTTGTCGTGCGGCTCCCAGCGGAAGCTGGCGAGGGCAGCCGCGAGGCCGGCGGCGCCCCAGGCCACCAGCACGGCCAGGTCGGTCACGGTAATGCCGGTCGAGCCCGGGACGGCGAAGGCGCGCTGCAGGCCCCGGGCCAGGTGCTCGAGGGGGAAGACCTTGCTCACATCCAGCAGCCAGGCCGGCATCACCGGTGCCGGGATGAACACGCCGGAGATGAAGCCCAGGATCAGGGTGATGAACGGCCCGGCGGCCGACGCCGCGTCGGTGGTGACGCACACCCGGGTGCTGGCCAGGCCGAGCGCGCACATGCAGGCGGTCCCGGCCACCGTGTAGACCGCCAGGCCGGCCACCGTGCCGGCCTGGATGTGCACGTGGTACACGCCGGCGCCGACCGCGGCGAGCACCACGACCGTGACCGCCACCACCACGACCGTCCGGATGATCTCCCCGGCCAGGAAGACACAGCTCGGCATCGGCGTTCCCCGCAGCCGTTTGAGCATCCCGCGCTCGCGTTCGGTGGTGACCGTTATCAGCAGCGAGCTGTAGCCGGCCAGCATGATCTGGTAGGAGATGATCGCCGGTGTGTAGTACACGGCGAACGGCACCGGCAGCCGGAAGAAGGACGACTTCCCGCGGAAGATGCCGTTGAGGATCACCAGCAGGAACAACGGCATGACCACGGTGAAGATGAACGCCCGCGGTTCGCGAAGGAAGCCTTTCAGCGCGTGGCGGGCTTGGGCGACGGTAAGGGCGGCGTCGTTCACGGCGTGCCGCCACGGGCCGTGCCGCCAGGCGGCTCGCCGACCGGCACCGCCAGCTGGACGAAGACGTCATCAAGGGTGGGAGGGGACACCTGGATGCCGGTGAGCTCGACGCCCTGCTCCCCGGCCCAGTGCAGCAGCGCCGTCAGGTCACGCTGGGGCTGGTCGCTGCGGAAGACAAGCCACCTGCCGTCCTGCTCGACGCTCGCACCCACCGCCGCCGACACCTGCGCCGCGCCGACCTGCGGCGGCGCCAGGAAGGTGATCCTGGTCGCGTGGCCGAGAGCCTGGCTGAGCTGCTCGGCGGTGCCCTGGGCGGCGATCACCCCGGCTCTGAGGATCACGATCCGGTCGGCCAGGCGCTGGGCCTCCTCCATGTAATGCGTGGTCAGGAACACCGTCTTGCCCGTCCGGCGGAGCTCTTCGATCAGCCCCCACATGCCCCGGCGCGCCGCCGGGTCAAGCCCCGTGGTCGGCTCGTCCAGGAACAGCACCTCTGGGTCACCGACCAGGCCGATGGCCACGTCCACCCGGCGCCGTTCACCGCCAGACAGGCGCCCGACGCGCTCACCCGCCTTGCCCGCCAGCCCGGCGGACATGATCGTCGCGTCCACGTCGGTCGGCTGCCTGAAGTAGCGGGAGAACATCGTGACCGTTTCCCGCACGGTGTAGACGGGGTTGAGCTCCGACTCCTGCAGCACCAGCCCGATGCGGTTGCGCCAGTCCCGCCCGGCGTGGGCCGGGTCGGTGCCCAGCACCGACACCTCCCCGCCGTCGCGAGCCCGGTAGCCCTCCAGGATCTCGATCGTCGTGGTTTTCCCCGCCCCGTTCGTGCCCAGGAACCCGAATACCTGCCCGCGGTCGACGCCGAAGCTGATCCCGTGCACGCGCTCGACCCCGCCGTAGGACTTGCGCAGCCGCCGCACCTCGATCACGCGATCGCTCACCGTCACCGCCCAGCATGGCCTGGCCGGCGGATCAGCCAGCCGCGGCGCGGGCCGGCCCGTCCGGCGTATTCGATCCGGAACACCGGGTAGTGCTGCGCGACACCCTGGATCTCCGCCAGCGCCGCGCCCGGGCCGACGCCGAAGTAGCGGCGCGCCTCGAGGGCCACCGCCCGTGAACCGGGGCGCCTGCCCCACCGCAGCAGGTACGCGCGGATGACCGGCGCCCGCTGACCCGGCGGCACCTCGTCCAGCCTGGCGGCGCGCCGGCGCCTGCCGCCGATCACCACCCGCCCGCCCGCGGCGCGCACGTTCCGCTGGCCA
>JASHPR010000360.1 GCA_030038015.1 Streptosporangiaceae bacterium | reverse complement strand
CCCGGCGGCTCGCGGGCAACCGGCCACCCCGGCGGCTCGCGGGCAACCGGCCACCCCGGCGGCCCGCGGGCAACCGGCCGCCCCGCGGCTCGCGGGACCCGACCGGAGGACTCGCGCTGGTTTTTTCCGTCCTGGCAGAGTGAATTGCCGTGCGGGTGGAAAGGGCATGTAAGGGCGCTGTCCGCCTCCGGCAGAGGCGCACGCCCGCGGCGGACATACAGGAGGTTCTGCACGTGTACCGGCATTTCCCTGGCAGGAGGGACCTGTCAGCGGCGGTCACCGGGCGCGCCGCTGGCCGGGCCAGGCGGAACAGGCAGGCAGGCAGTTGTCATCGTCGCTGACCGCGGTGGTGGCTGCCCTCTGCGCGGCGATGGTGTTCGGCGTGTCGTCCGCCGCGGAGCAGCGCGGCACCAAGCGGGTGAAGCGCCGCCAGAGGCTGTCCCCGAAGATCCTGCTCGATCTGGTGCGGGAGCCGCTCTGGGTGACGGCGATCGGTGGGACCGTCGTGGGCTTCGCACTGCAGGTCGTGGCGCTGAGCTTCGGCCCGCTCGCGCTGGTGGAGCCGATCCTCGTCTTCGACCTGATCTTCGCTGTCCTGATCAACGCCTACCTGCGCAAACGGTGGGATCCGATCATGCTCGGCGGGGTTGCCGGCTGCGCGGTCGGCGTAGCCGGGTTCCTCGCGATCGCGCAGCCCACCGGCGGCAAGTCGACCGTTGGGTTTTACGTCGTGCTGCCCCTAGGGGCAGCGCTCGTGGCGATCGTGGCGGGCTCCCTGACACTGACCCGGCGCAACGACAACCTGCGGCCGCTGGCGCTGGCGCTGTCATGCGGCATCTGCTACGGCGTCTCGGCCTTCCTGATCAAGCTGGTGACCGCGGAATTCGGCGGCGGGCTCGCTCATCTGCTGGCCAACTGGCCGATCTATGCGCTGGCCGTGGTCGGCCCCATGGGCTTCCTGCTCAACCAGTACGCCTTCCAGCAGGGCACCCTGCTCGCCCCGGTCATGTCGATCATCATCGCATGCGACCCGCTGGTCTCCATCCTCCTCGGCTACCTCTGGCTGGACGAGAGGCTCAGGAGCAGCCCCCAGGCCATCACGGGCGAGATCGTATCGCTGCTGCTGATGGTCGCCGGGATCGTCGTCATGGCGCACCATTCACCCCAGGTGGTGCGCCAGATGAACCAGGCTGCGCAGCCCGCCGGCGCCACTGCGGGCAGAGCCAGGCGCTAGCCAAGGGGGGACGCTGCGGCGGGGCGCCGGCGTGCGGCGGCTCACCGCGCGCTGACCGGCCCGCCCGGGGGCCCGGGCAAAGGCGCCCGCCTTTTCGCGGTACCGGGCCAGGATTGCCATGAAATGGCTGGCAGCGCAGGATCATTTGGCTGGCAATGCCCGATGTTTGGCCGCTAGCCATTCCTGGGAATTCAGCTAGCGGCCCAAAGTCTCAGAGGCGGATTCCATGGCCGCCTGGCCCGCTTTGGCCGAGTAGGACAGCTTTGCCTGATGCCATTTGAGTTTTGCCTGCGGCGTGGCGGCTATCCGGGTTTACCAGGCGATCGAGGGTAGGCCGCGCGCGCTCAAAAACGGGGAGATAATGTCCAGAGTAGCGCCCGTCGCCCCGATTGTCGCGACGGAGAGAATAGCAGTTTCGCACCGGCGCAAGCGGAACCCGCGCGATCCGGTCAGGATCGGCATTCTGGTGGCGCTGGCGGGCGCGGCGGTGGCGGCCGGCACGACGTTTGCGGTGCACCTCAGCACGCCGCCCCACGGCGCCGCCGCCGTGCGATCCCGCCCGCACACCGTTTTGGCGTCCGGCGGGCACGCGAGCCGCGCGGCCAGCCGGGGGGCGGCGGGGGCGCCAGCAGCGCTGCGGGTGCTTTCGGTGTCTCCGGACAGCGCGGACCCGTTGACCCCGGCCAACCCGGTGCGGGTGGTCTTCTCCGCGCCGCTGGCCGCCACATCACCGCTGCCGACCTTCAGCCCCCCGGTCGCTGGCAGTTGGCAGGCCGCCGGAGGCGGCGCGCTCGTGTTCACCCCGGCGTACCCGTTCAGCCCGGATACCGAAGAAGCGCTGCAGATCCCGGCGGGCACGTCCGGTGTGCGCTCGGCCTCGGGGGGACTGCTCGCCGCGCCGGCTACGGCGGTGTTCCAGGCGGGAGGCCAGACGACCCTGCGCCTCGAGCAGCTTCTGGCTCAGCTCGGCTACCTCCCGCTGACCGAGAACGGGGGCCCCGGGGCGGGCGGCACCGTCGCGGCCAGCTACACGCAGGGGCACGCCGATGCCACCCCGCCCGGCAGCGTGCTCACCTGGCAGAACGGGTATCCGTCCGCGCTGACCAGCCAGTGGCAGCCGGGCCAGCCGAACGTCATCCTCACCGGGGCGCTCATGGCGTTCCAGATGGACAACGGGCTGCCGATGACCGGCACCGTGACCAGCGCGCTGTGGCAGGCCCTGCTCGCTGCGGCGGCCGAGGGCAGCGACAACCCCAACGGGTACAGCTTCGCCCTGGTGAGCAAGGCGCAGCCGGAGACGATCACGGTCTGGCACGACGGGCGGGTCGTCGTGCACGGGCTGGCCAACACGGGCACGGCCGTGACGCCGACGCCGGACGGCACCTTCCCGGTGTACCTGCGCAACCGGCGCCAGGTCATGCGGGGCCTCATGCCGAACGGCGAGCCCTACGCCGACCGGGTGCAGTACGTCTCGTTCTTCCACGGCAACTACGCCGTGCACAGCATGAAACGGCCGTCCTACGGCTCCCCGCAGAGCCTGGGCTGCGTCGAATTGCCGCTCAGCGAGGCGCGGCAGGTGTGGCCGTACCTCACCTACGGGACCCTGGTCACCATCATCGGCTGACCGTGGCGACGTTGGCTGGCGGAACGTAAACCAGGGCCGTGCCTGCACCGTCTACTGACGGATAGCGCATTGCGGCACGAGAGCTGATTTCAACGGCAAGCCCGGCGACAAGGAGAAGAACACCATGGCGGCGACGCTCCGGGAGATCCTGCTGACGCCGGGCACCCAGCCAAAGGTGATCGGCGACTGCTTCACCATGATCGACCAGGAGGTCTCGGAGAAATCAGGGGTCTCGGGAGTCGCTATCAAGCTCGCCTACAAGACGGTGAACACCTTCATGCCGGGCCACGTCCGCCACATGGTGGGAGTCCTGCTCCCGGAGATGGTGGGCAAGCTCGAGCCGTTCTGGGCGGACTTCAACACCGCGGGAGGCTCCGAGTTCGGTGACTACCTGTGCAAGCACGGCGAGCAGGTGTCCCAGGCTCTGCTGTCGGTGACGGATGACTACGCCGAAGCCTCCGGGCGGCCGACGATCGTCAAGGCGTACGGGTCGGTGCGCGGGAGCGCGGGCAGGCACATCGAGGCCGCGCTCCCCCGCGTCGGCGACCTGGTGATGAAGCACGCGTCGTGCTCAGACGGCTAGCAGCGCCAGGAACACGCGGGAGACAGGGTCGCCGGACACCGCTGCCAGCGCGTCATCGATGCTCATCAGCCGCGAGGTGACCTCATAGCCCTCGGTGTCAGTCCAGTCCGCCGCCGGCCCGCCGTCGCGGTCATGAGCCCGGCCTGCGAGGACGACCTGGCAAAAGTCCGGGTATGGGAACGCGTGGTCACGCGGCGGCGGCGTCAGGTGCTCAAAGCGCAGCCAGCCAAGCTGGCGCGGTGAGCGGTCCTCGAGCAGCCACCCGGTCTCCTCATGCACCTCGCGAGCCGCCGTCGCGGCGAACGTCTCCCCCGCCCGGCGCCGACCGCCGGGCCAGGGGTGCGAGATGCCATCCCGGTTGGTGCTCACAACGACCTGGCTGCCCACCTGCACCGGGCAGCGCACCGAGGTAACCAGATCGTCAGAGAGGCCCCGTGTACACCGGTGGGCCGCGACGCGCAGGGCGACAGCGCCATCCGCCCACCGGGCCTCGGTCACGGCGGCCGGCGCGGCTCCTGCAAGCACGGCGAGGAGCATCGGATGCCGGGTGCCCCATCCTGGCCGCTCCACAGGGCCACGGTACCGGTCGCGGCTGAATCAGGTGATCAGCTGCTTCCGCTGAGCCCTGGTCAGCCCGGCCAGCACCAGATCGTAGGAGTGATCGACGAGTTCCAGCAGTTCCCCGTCAGGCACCGAGCCGTCGAGCGTCACGGTGTTCCAGTGCCGCTTGTTGAGGTGGTAGCCAGGGGTGATGGCGGCATAACGTTCTCGCAGGTCCGCCGCGAGACCGGGATCGCACTTGAGGCTGACGCTGCCGGGCGCCGCGTCCAGCGACACCAGCGCGAACATCCGGCAGGCGACCTTGAAGACGGCCACCTCATCACCGAACGGGTAGTCCTCTACCGCTCCCGTCTTGGTTCCGCATGCCGTCAGCACCCAGTCGCGCCGTGAACCAGCTGCCATCGCCTGCCCGATTCCTTGCCCGGCTCCCCTTGCGATACCAGTATCACGGCTGGGTCTGACAGCACGGCCGACCGCCATTGCGATCCATCTTCGCCAGCTTCGTGCTGCCGGCCGTTACGCATCGATGACAGCCGCGGTGGACGGAGCCGGCGGGCGAGATCGGCGCCGATGGCACTACCTTCTTTGTTCACCGGGAACTTCCGGGGCCGCGGATCCTGGCTTGGCTGCGGCGGCGATCAGGTGATGGCTGAAGCCGATGAGCGAGGTCTCCGTCTCGACGGCGCGCGCCGCGAACACGATCTGCTCACGCCGCCGCGAGTCGGCCCACTCCTGGACCAGCGGCCAGCCCGGGCCCTCCACCCCGTAGACGGCCACGCCGGTGAAGCCAGCCTGCCCGATCTCCCGCGCCAGGCCACCGGGGGTGTGGAAGTAGGCGGTGGTGAAGAACTCCGGCCTGCCCACCGGGTCGGGGTTGCGATGCTGCCCATCGGCGAGGTCCTGCTCCACGATCGGCCGGAAGCCCGGATCGTCCAGCCAATCCCGGTACAGCCCGTCCAGCAGCGAGGCGAACCGGCATACCGCCATCGCCAGCAGGCGCCCGCCGGGGACCAGCACCCGCCGTGCCTCGGCCAGCGCCCGCTGGCGATCCGCCGCCCCGGTCAGGTGGTACAGCGGGCCGAACAGCAGCACCGCGTCCTGCGACGCAGCGGGCTCGGCGAGTTCCCGCGCATCGCCCAGCGCGGCGGTGAAACTCGCGGCCGGGCTGGCGCCCGCCCCCTGGCGTGCCTGTTCCACATGCAGCCGCACCGGATCCACCACGTGCACCCGGTACCCGCGACTGGCCAGCGGCCCGGCATAGGTGCCCGGGCCCCCTCCCACATCCAGCACCCGCGCCGGCGGCGCGGGCAGCAGCCGCTCCAGCAGCTCCAGCGACCGGACGAACTCCAGCGACGGCCTGCCGCCGGGAAAGAGGCGAGACCGCTCATAGCCGGTGCCGTAATGACTCTCGATCGCCGGATCAATCACCATCACAGACTCCCCCGATAACCCCGCCGGGGCCACTGAAATACGACCCCGCCGCATACCCGGCCCTCGTGCCGCCCCGCGTAAGGTGGCCCGTTCTCAGGCTGGGCCAGCCGGGTAGGCGGCGACAAATATGGTCGCTTCTGCGGCGTCGCGGGGCCACCGGTATGCGCGGCAGCGCTCACCGGCGGGCAGGACGAGCACTTCCCCCGCGCTGAGCACACGGTCGGGCTGGCCCGGCGATTCGAACTCGAATTTCAGCTGCCCCTGGATGACGAGGATCAGGTCAACGTCCCCGGAGGAGAACCAGTTCTCGTCCACGGGTTCGGCGAGCTTGCTCACCCACACCAGCTCGATGCCCTGCCCGGAGAACACGGTCCCGACGTCCCCGAACGGCGTCGACCGGACCTGGCTGGCCTCCCCCCGCAGCACGTTGAACACCTGCACGGCGGGCTCATCATGACCGTCGGCCATCACAGGATGTGAGCCTATGAGACGCTGCACGCGCGGCGCCTCACATCACCGGATGGCGCCGGCCGTGGTCCGGCGCACCGCCGGAGGACCCCCGCTGATGAGCAGGGTTTCAGCGCGGTGCTGCGCCTGGCAGCCCATCCTCCTGGTCAAGCTCGCTGGCGATCGCGGCCGGCGCGCGCATCCGCCACGCGTCGGTCACCAGTTCCGCCAGGCGGGCGGCGTCCACCTCCGCCAGCCGCAGCATCACCAGCGGCCAGCCGTCGTAGGCAGGCGTGGTGAAGAACACCGTGGGCTCGCCAAGCAAGAGCGCCTGCTTTTCCGCCTCGTCGCCGACGAACAGCACCGCGATGTCGGTGCGGATGACCCGTGGCTTGCCCGGCCGCCGCTCGGGATAAGACCAGACGAACCCCTTGCCGCCAACCCGGAAGTCGAAGCCGTGGCTGTCGATCTCCTCCACATGCGGCAGGGCCAGCGCGAGGCGGCGCACGTCGCCGGCGTCAGCCATCGCGGCCGCGCCCGGATCGGATAACCCGCATGGACCCAGGCTAGGCGCGGGCACCGACAGCGGATCAGCATGGGACAAGCCCAGCGGCGGCCGGGGAAGCGCCCGGTCACTCCGCTGGCGGGGGTCCGGCTGCGGGCTTGGCCGGGCCAGTGCCGGCATCGGTTGCCATGGGCTGAGCCGGGCTGCGAAGCTCGGTCGCATGGCTTTCGCGCTGGCGCTGCTGCAGACGCCGCGGCTGCGCCTGGAGCCGCTCACGGCCGAGGGGGCGCGCGCCATCCTCGCCGGTGACCTGTCCGGCCTGCGGGCGGGCGAGGGCTGGCCGCAGCAGGACACGGCCGACGGGCTGGCCATGGCCCTAGCCACCGGGAGCCCGCCGGGCTGGCTCATCACCCTCGGCGGCACCGTGATCGGCGACTGCGGCACCCACGGCCCGGCCGGCAGCGACGGCGGCGTGGAGATCGGCTACGGGCTCGCCGCGCCCTACCGCGGCCAGGGCTACGGCAGCGAGGCAGTGGCCGCGGTCGCCGAATGGCTGATGCGCTTGCCCGAGGTCCGTCACGTCCGCGCCAGCGCGCTGACCGATAACGCGCCCAGCCGCCGGGTCCTGGAGAAGGCCGGCTTCCGGCTGGCCGGCTTCGACCACGGCTACGCCGTCTACCAGCGGGACGCACCAGCGGGCTGAACCGGCACCGGCTGGCGTGTTGCGGGGTCCTGCTGCGCGCACAAGGCCGCCCGGTCACGGGACGAAGGCGCCGTCGGCAGCCGGAACGTGAGGTGTGCGCCATGCTGGCGCCGGCCCGGGCTAAACGGGTACGCTCTCGCCGCTATCACCCGAAACGGGCCGCACCTGTGGGGTAAGAGATGGCCAGGACAGCCGAACCGTACCGGGCCGTATTCAGCCAGCTAGAGCAGCGCGTCGCGCCAGGCGACGAGATCGCTGCCCGGTTCTGGGGCCTCACCGGCTGGTCGATGAACTGGTGGACGGTGGCCAGCGAGGTGTTTGCCGTTCTCCTGGTGCTGCCGTTCATGCTGGGACTGCGGCGCCTGTACGGCGCGGACCTCTCGCTGTGCGGCTCCGCCGGCGTCCTGCTGGCGGCGTCGTGGTGGACCAGGCCGGCGCTGGTCATTGCCGTCACCAGGCAGCGCCAGCTGCTCTGCTGCCGGGTATCCCGGCCGTTCCAGCGCAAGACGACCACCCAGGCGCCTGCCGAGGCGGCCTGGCTTTCGGACTTTCGCCGCGGCTGGCCCTACTGCGGGCTGCGGTATCGCGGACCCGGCACGGACGGCAAGACCGTGCGCCTCAACATCCCTGCCGGGGGCCGGCAGGCTGCTCAGACGGCGGCGCTGGCGGCATCGGGGATGGCCGGCAGCTGAACGCCGGCGCTGCCAGGGCTGCGCCTGCGTTCCCCGGCGGCGGCCGCGCTCCTCAGCCTCGGCCGCGTGCCTGAGCCTCGGCCGCGTTCCTCAGCCTCGGCCGCGTTCCCCGGCGGCGGCCGTGCTGACCTCGGCCGGGCCCGACGCGGCATGGTCAGGCAAGGGCTGCGCTCAGCCGCTCGGCGGCCGCGGCGAACACCGATTCGTCCTGCCGTCCCTGGTCGAGGAATGACCAGGGCAGCGGCTCATGGGGCGCCGGGTCCAGCAACGGCCGGGGGACAATGTGCGTGTGCAGGTGCGGCACGTTGTTGCCCAGCGTCAGGTAATTCATCTTGGCGTGCTCGAAGCCCTGTTCCACGGCCCGCCCGACCCGGAGCGTCTCCTGCCAGTAGCCCGCGGCCTCCTCGGGACTGATCTGAGTCGGCTCGGGCACGTGCCTGCCGTTCCAGACGGCGACCGTGTATCCAGGAACCGATCCCGACCTGGGCAGGTAGGCGTCGGCGTACCGGCCCTTGAAAACGCGGCTCCCCCAGTCGTTCTCGCGGACGCCGATCAGGTCGCACATCACGCACGGGCGCCCCAGCAGTTGCTCGGCCCAGCCGTCCCGCCACGGCCTGAGCCCGGTCTGTCCCATGCCACCCATCATGCCGCCGTTGCGGGCCAACAGCTCGACGGGGAGGGCGGGCACACTGGTGTCATGCGGATTACCGTCCGGGTCCGGCCCGGGTCGGCCCGGCCCGGTGTGGGCGGTGAGCACGACGGCGCCCTGGTTGTCCGGGTCAGCGCGCGTGCGGTGGACGGCCAGGCGACGGCGGCGGCCCTGGACGCGGTGGCTGCGGCGTTCGGCGTCCGCCGTCACGCGGTGCGGCTGGTGAGCGGGGCGGCAAGCCGGACGAAGATCGTCGACGTGGCGGGCGGCGACCCGGCGGTGCTCGACCGCCTGCTCGCAGGGTGACGGGTGCCGGCGGGCGGCTCGCTCCGCCAGAGGCGCCGTAGCGGCTCGCTCCGCCTGGGACGCCCGCGGGCGGCACAACGTCACCACTGCTGGCACCGGCGCAGAGCGATGGGCGATGCTTCTGCCGTGGCTGAGACACCCCTGACCACCGTGCTGTCGCGGGCGTGGATCGCCTTCGCGATCGAGACGGACAACGACCCAGCGGCGGCACTGCCGCGGCACCCGATGGTGCTGCACCGCGGCGGGTGGCCGGACGGTTCCTAGCGCGCTCGCTCAGGGTTCGCGGGCCCGCCGGGTGCCGCGTGCCGAGCGGGGCTGGCGTGGCCCGGCAGCCAGCTTCGGGATACGCAGACGCTGACATACACGTCATATCGGGCGCCTGCCCCGCTCGCCATCAGATAGGCAGTGAGGTGAAGGACTCCTTGCTGTTCATAGAACAACAGCAAGGAGTCCTTCACACCAATGGGCCGGCGGCCCCTCGCTGCCCGGGTCCCGGCGGGCGGCCCCTCGCTGCCCGGGTCCCGGCCGGCGGCCCCTCGCTGCCCTGGTCCCGGCGGGCGGCCCCTCGCTGCCCGG
>JASHPR010000359.1 GCA_030038015.1 Streptosporangiaceae bacterium | reverse complement strand
TGACCGCCGAGGGCAGGCCTATCAGCGCAGGCCCGGGCGCCACCGCGCCGCCGGGCGCGCCAGGACACGGCCACAGCCCGGCCGCCGGGCCCGGGCCGCTGGGCGCAGACCTGCGTGAGGTGATCGACGCGCTGCGCGCGGTGGCCGGCCTGCTGGTCCTCCACCCGCTGGGGAACCCGTGGATCTCGGTCAGCGGCGCGGGCATCCAGATCCTGCCCGGCGGCGAGCCCGGCCTCGCCGCCCGGGCCGCGACCGTGGAGTCCCCCGCCGCCGCGCTCGGCACCACGGCCAGGCCTGCGCGCCACCATGGCCGCAGCTGGCACACCGCCACCGGCCGCCTCGGCCGCCACCACATCCACGTAACCGGCGTCGCCGATGCCCAGGAGCCGGACCGGTGACCGCGATCACCGACACCAGCGGCCTGGCCGCGGCGCTACGCACGCTCAAGCTGTCGGGCATGCGCGACACCCTGCAGGCCCGCCTCGCCCAGGCCCGCGCCGGCGACCTCGGCCACCTGGAGTTCCTCCAGGTCCTGTGCGAAGACGAGATCAGCCGCCGGGCCAGCGCGGCCATGAGCCGGCGGCTGCGCCGCGCCCGGTTCGAGGAACAGGCCACCTTCGAGGGCTTCGACTTCACCGCCAGCCCCGGCATCCCCGCCGCCGCGATCCGCGACCTCGCCGCGCTGCGGTGGCTCGCCGCTGGCGAATCGGTCATCCTGACCGGACCGGTCGGCATCGGCAAGACATTCATCGCCTCCGCGCTCGGCCACCAGGCCATCCGCGCCGGGCACGAGGTCCGGTTCGCCAAGACCAGCCGCATCCTCGCCGACCTGGCCGGCGGCCGCGCCGACCACAGCTGGGACAAGCGCCTCAGCGCCTGGTCCCGGCCAGCTGTCCTCATCTGCGACGACTTCGGCCTGCGCGAGCTCACCCCCGCCCAGGCCGACGACCTGTACGAGCTGATCACCGAGAGAGCCGGCAAGTCGATGATCTTCACCAGCAACAGGGCGCCGGCGGACTGGTACCCCCTGTTCCCCAACCCCGTCGTCGCCGAATCCCTGCTCGACCGGCTCATCAACACCAGCCACCAGATCGTCATGGACGGTCCCAGCTACCGCCCCCGCAAACGACCCGGCGCCCCCCCGCGCGTCGTCACCCCGGGGAAGGAGGACATCGTGTAAACAAGACACAGGCCAGGGCCACCTGGGGAATTACCTGAGCATCACCCCCGGGGAATTACGTGGCGTTCCACACCCCGGTGCAGGCCAATCCCGGGATCCGGGCACGTGGATGCTGCGGCTGGCCCATCACGCCCCGCCCGGGGTTCTCCCCGGCCCGCCAGCCGGTACCCGTACTGATGAGTTTCTGGCGTTGGCGCAGGCAGATCACGCCGCTGACTCGCACCAGTGAGCTCCCGGGCAACGCACGGGTCGGACCGGTCCACGACTCCACCCAGAAAATGATCTTCTGGCTTGCGGCTGGCCCTCCGCCGAAGCAGCCACCGGTCCGCTGGCGAGATGCCAGGCGAATACCTGGCCATTGCTGAGGGAGGTGACTCCGGTGGCGCTGTCCAGGTACCAGGCCGCCTGCACCCCCAAGTCGATGGCAGCCCAGATCAAGGAGCCGCACGACCGGATCGAGGCGGTCAGGCCAGCCCTTGAAGCCATGGGGGCCAAGTTCCTCGCGGCCCGCTATCCGCTGGCGAGCATGACGTGCCTGTCGTCTACCAGGCACCCGGCGACACGACCGCCGCCAGCATCGCGCTGGCCGCCGGCGCCGGCGGTGCGGTCAGGTCGGCCAAGACGACCCAGCTGCTGAGCGGCCAGGAGCGGGTTGAGTCCCTGCGGACAGCGCGAGGTTCTCAGTACCGGCCAGCGCGGTAGCCACAGACCGGTCACGGCTGGCCCCGGCCACCACCGCAGCGGCCAGGCGGCGCGGCAGACGCGGCCGGCGGGAGCATGCCAGTCCTGGCATCGGCCCGCCGACCATCCGGCGCTGCCTATCGAGCGCACGCCAGATCCGGCGGGACCTAGCCACCGGCGGCCGGGCCGTTCATCCGCGCATCGACAGGCACCCCGCCCGACGGCGACCAGATCAGATCACGCCCCGCTCGGCGAGAGCCAGCGTCGGGTGCCGTTGATCGACGGCATCACGCTGAGTGATACAAAAAGCCGGGGAGAACGCGCGCCGACCCGCTATGCGCGCAATGGCGGCTTGAGATGCTGTCACTCTGCTTGGCACCGAACTGTTTGTTATGGCGTGCTCAGTTGGCAGCCAGGAATTTGCCGGCAACCTGGGCGGGCGAGCGGACCGCCGGTGCCGTCACGGCATGCCCGCTGGGTAAGCAAGCACGATCAACTCGGCGACGAACAGTATCATCAGTTCCCACGCGAAGCCGAAGCGCCGGAGGCAGCTGGACGAGCGCAACGTCCGACGGCGACAGGCGATGACTTGCAGTGACCATCATCTAAGCACACGTTCGGGCTCAATCCCGTGGAAGCGCTCCCAGAGTCTTCAGGTGAGCCATCAGATACGACACAGTCTCTTGGAGGCACGCGTCAGGGACACCTGCGCCAGAGCGCTTGAGCGCTAGCCGGAAGGCCGTATTTCTGTACCGTTTTCCTTCCATCACCCGGACTTTCGAGTGTGAGCGGGCAACAAAGTCAACGAGCGGGAAAATCGGATCTGCGGCACTGCACAGTCTTTTCATTTCCCGCGAGTACTCCTCCAGGTCACCGTATCTGAACGAGATACCATAATCCTTGCTAATTTGCGTGGTCAGGTCAACCATGTTGAAGTAATCATCAACCGTCACATGAAAGACTGGCTCCTGAGAATCGGTGGAGACCATAACGGCAGCGATGTTGCGGGCGGCAATGTCGACAGGCATGAAGCTCAGCTGGATGTCGGCGTCCGGGGCTATGCCGTACTTGATCATAAACGAAAGCAACCGCACGACGATGTCCGTGGAATGCCCG
>JASHPR010000358.1 GCA_030038015.1 Streptosporangiaceae bacterium | reverse complement strand
CGTGCAGCTCCATGTCTCCCATGGTGCCCTTGAAGCCCAGTTATCTGACCCGGCCAGCTTCTGAGGCGTGAATGGCCAGGTCACGTCGTTGATGACGCGTCTTTAACGTGGCGTCGTCGCGGACGGCGGGCTGGATCCGTCCCCGGAAGCGGCGTTCCCCGGGTGCCTGCGCAACGCGAGCAGCTCGCCGTGGGCGGCCGCGAGCTGGGCCTTGGTTTCGGCCAGTTCGCGGCGCAGCTCGGCCAGCCTGGCCGTCAGGGTAGCGACGACGCTGGATGCGCCAGGGCTGGCGGGCTCAGCGGGCGGCGCGTTCCTGGCGGGTGCGCGCTGGTCGCCGCGGAGCCGTTCGATGCGGGCCCGCAGTCCGGGATGCCGGTAGAGGAAGTCCACCGACACGCCGCCCGCGGCGGCGACCGCGCGGAACGTGACGGGCTGGCCGGTCTTGGCCAGCGCGCGGATTCCGGCTTCGGCGCGAGCGGCAGCGGCGTCGCGTTTGGCGGCTGCGGCCTGGCGCAGCGTGGCAATTCTGTCTTGCTCAGCTGGCATGCCCGTGATCCTCCGGCTTCTTGCCGATCGTGACGGGTACCGGCTGGCCGGGCCGGGCCGGGACTCCCGCGCCGCGGACCGCGCCGCCGCACGGCCCGCTTTCCAGCGCGGCGATGATCGCCCGCAGTGAGGACAGTTCCCTGGCGCGTTCGGCAAGCCAGACGTGATCTGGTCCCATCTCGGTTCCGGTGCGGTGGCGGTGCTGAGCCTGACGGGCCTGGATGAGTTCCTCGGTGGCGGCCAGCTGGGCCCGCAGTTCTTCCAGGTGGCGGGCGTCGGTGGCGAAATGATCGCAGGTCAGGCAGGCATTCCCGCGGTCACAGCGTTTCGGCGGCGGCAGCAGGCAGACCCCGTTGGGCAAGATCCGGTCGGTGTGGCGGTCCAGCTGCACCAGCTCATAGACATCGCCGGGATCCATCTCCAGCGGCCGGCCGTCACGGCGGAGCTTGGCGAACCGCAAGAACTCGGCCTCGTGGGTCTCGGCGAGGGTCTTGGCGTAATACATGACCATCTCCGGCGAGACATGGCCCATATAGCGCTGCACGACGTGGATCGGCACGCCCGCGTTCAGCAGGTCGGTGGCCTTGGTGTGGCGCATCCGGTGGGTGCGCTGGAAGTCCACCAGCGCCCCGGTGGCGTCGGTGACCTGCAGCGCGGCGGCAAGCTGGGTGAGCAGCCCGTTCAGGGTGTTCGCGCGGTAATGGCGCCGGCCGGCGGTATTGGCCTGCCAGGCCAGGAACAGGTACGGCGGGTCGGCGGCGGCCGGATCGCGGGCCCGCACCAGTGCGCGGGCGAAGTCCTGCTGCTCGGCCACGATGGCCACCACGTCGGCGCCGACCAGGATGGCCTGCGGCGCGCCGGGGATCTTGGTCTGCTGGTAGCGCAGCCGCGCGGCTGGGCCGCCCGTCTCGGCGGCCCGGCTGGCATCCAGGCCGGGCACCGGCGACAGCGGCGCGAAGTCCATCATCAAGATCTCGTTGATCCGCCGCCCGGTCGCGATCGCGAGCAGGAACGCCCGCATCGCCTGCTCATCGCCCAGCCCCCGGATCTGGCGCGGCGTCCCGTTCACCACCACGGTCTTGGCCTGGCCGCGGGGCAGCCCGAGGATCTCCACGTGCCCGGCGATGCGGGACAGGGCCGCCGGGTCGATGTAGTTGCCCTCGGCCGCGCCGCGGTACCGGCTGGCGATCTCGCCGGGCCGCCACCAGCGGGCGTGGGCCTCGGTCAGCCCGGCCCACCGCGGCTCGCCCAGTTCCCGGGCCGCGTCGGCGCGCCGGTCGGCCATGAAGGCGTAGAACCCGGACACCGTGGTCTGGATCAGCCCGATGGCAGGCGGCGCGAGCGGGCGGCCCGAGCGGGTGCGCTGCTGGCGCAGCCAGGCCGCCAGCCGCAGCGCCACCGGGCGGATCCCGGCCTCGGGACCGGCGACCAGGACCGGGGTGTCGATGCCCTCGGCGGCCAGGAACGCCGCGAAGTGACGGCCGAGGTAGGTCAAGAAGCCCGGCAGCGAGCTCCACGACAGCAGCCCGGTGCTCAGCCCGGCCGCGAAGTACCACTGGATCGCCTCGCGCAGCCAGGCCGGGCTGACCCGGGCGAAGTTCAGCCGCTGGCCTTCCAGCGGCTCGTGCTCGCGGACCGGGATCCGCCGGTCATGGCGCGGGTCCCACACCGGGCAGCGCCACCACGGCTGGCTGCCCTGGCAGGCCAGCGTCAGCGCCGCGTGCAGCCGGGCGATCGTGGCCCGGCGGTTGTGCAGGTAGCTGGGCGGCGGCAGCCGGCGGTGCCGGTCGTGGTAGCGGCGGCGGGCCGCCGCCACCCACTCCTCCACGCTCAGCGCGGTGAACGAGGACACGCCGCCGCCGGCCGCCACGCCCGCGGCGACACGCACCCACTCGGCCAGCACCCAGGAGTTCACCCGCTCCCCGGCCACCGCCAGCGTGTGCAGCCAGTACGCCACCTCCTGCCGCATCGGCCCGGGCAGGGCTGCCAGCTCCAGCCGGGCAGGCGGCCGCGCCGGATAGGCATAGGTGAGCCGGGCGAATGGCTCGGCGGTGAAATCGACCGCCGCCGTCTGGAAGCTGTCCGGCAAGGCGGCGAACAACGCGGCCGGGCTCGGCGCCGCGTCCGCCGGCCCGGATGCCGAAGGCCGCCGGCTAGGCACCGGTCACCCGCCAGCCCTCGGTGAACGACCGCC
>JASHPR010000028.1 GCA_030038015.1 Streptosporangiaceae bacterium | reverse complement strand
CTGCTCAGGGACCGGGCCAAGTCCAGCTCGATCGTGCTGCACTCGCTGCCCCGGATGGATGAGCTGTCGCCCGATGTCGACAGCACCAGGCACGCTCAGTACTGGTTCCAGGCGTACTCGGGCATGGTGCTGCGGATGGCGCTGCTGGCGATGGTTCTCGGCGCGGCGGAGTAGAGGGAGAAGTCATGCAGACAGGACTACGCGGCCGCGATCTCATCGACCTGTCGGAATGGTCGAAGGACGAGATAGACACCCTGCTCGACGTGGCGGTGTCGCTCAAGCGAGACCGCGCTCTCGGCCGGGCGCATCCGATTCTGAAGGGCAAGACTCTCGCGATGCTGTTCTTCTACGCCAGCACCCGCACGAGGGCGTCCTTCGAGGCGGGCATGACCCAGCTCGGCGGGCATGCCATGTTCCTGGAGAGCCGGACCTCCCAGATCGCGCATGGGGACACGGCGAAGGAGATCGGCGACATACTCGGCCGGTACAACGATGGCATCGCGATCCGGCACGTCGACTGGGGAGTGGGCAACTCCTACATCCGCGGCGTGGCCGAGGCCAGCCGGGTGCCCGTCCTCAACATGCAGTGCGACATCTACCATCCGCACCAGGCGCTGGCTGACCTGATGACGGTCATCGAGCGCTTCGGCGACCCGCGTGGCCGCACGGCCACGATCAGCTGGGCGTACGCGACGAGCTACCAGAAGCCGATCAGCGCGCCGCAGAGCCTGGCCCTGCTGCTCCCGCGTTTCGGCATCAACGTCCGCCTGGTCCATCCGCCTGAGTTCACGCTGATGCCGGGGATAGTCGCGCAGGCCGAGGAGTTCGCCCGGCGCGCGCACGCCTCGTTCGAGATTTCGGACGACTTCGAGAAGGGATTCGCCGACGCCGACGTCATCTACGCCAAGAGCTGGGGCGCGGTGAACACGACGACCGACGAGGCCGAGGGCAAGCGCCTGATCGACCGGTACTCGTCCTGGATCACCGACGCGCGCCGGATGAGCACCGCGAGCGAGGACGCGATCTTCATGCATCCGCTGCCGGCCGACCGTAATGTCGAGGTTACCGATGAGGTAATCGACGGCCCGCAGTCCGCGGTGTACGACGAGGCGGAGAACCGGCTGCACGTCCAGAAGGCCGTCATGGGCCTCACGATGAGCTGACCGGAAGGTGGTGATGCGATGCCCGCAAAGACGGCCGTCGTCGCCATCGGCGGGAACTCGCTGATCAAGAACCCGCGGCACCAGACGGTCCGCGATCAGTACCTGGCCGCGCGCGAGACCACGGTGCACGTCGTGTCCATGGTGGCGCAGGGCTGGAACGTGATCGTGAGCCACGGGAACGGGCCGCAGGTCGGGTTCGTCCTCCGCCGTTCCGAGCTGGCCGCCCGCGAACTGCACGAGGTGCCGCTTGATGTCTGCGGCGCCGACACGCAGGGGGCCATCGGGTACGCGCTGGCCCAGAACCTGCAGAACGAGATGCGCCGCCGCGGAGTGGAGCGCCCGGTGGCAGCCCTCGTCACCCAGTGCGAGGTCGCCAGCCAGGATCCGGCGTTTGCCAGCCCGAGCAAGCCCATCGGCTCGTTCATGGCCGAGGCCGACGCCAAACGGCGGCAGGCGGAGGACGGCTGGGCCGTGATCGAGGACGCCAACCGCGGCTGGCGCCGTGTCGTCGCTTCCCCGCGGCCGCTTCGCATCGTTGAGCTGGACTCCATCAAGACCCTGGTCGACGCGGGTGTCGTCGTCATCGCTGTGGGTGGCGGAGGCATTCCGGTGGTGCGCAACGATGCCGGAGACCTGGAGGGCGTGGCTGCCGTGATCGACAAGGATCTGGCGAGCTCGCTGCTCGCCCAGCGCCTGGGTGCCGAGCTGTTCCTCATCGCCACGGCAGTGGAGAAGGTCGCGCTCGGTTTCGGCACGCCCGAGCAGCGCTGGGTGGACCGGCTCACGCTGGACGAGGCTCGTGGCTACCTGGCCCGGGGAGGCCACTTCGCCAAGGGCAGCATGGCCCCCAAGATCCAGGCGGTCATCGAGTACCTTGAGCAGGGCGGCGGCGAGGCACTGATCACGGACCCGGAGCACATCGAGCCAGCATTGCTCGGGCGTACCGGCACCAGGTTCGTCGCGCAATGAGGTAATGCGTCGGACGGGCCGCTGGGTTAGGCCCGTCAGTGACCGCGGTTCGCTCCGGTTTGCGGCCTCATCGGGCACGTATCGGGCACGGACAGGACTTGGGCGACGCTCCATGACGGTGAATTGCAACCCAAACCGCAACCCCTCGCCTTCTGTGCTGCCCGCCAAGATCTGATTGACTCGCTATGTGCTCACTGAGCCAGTGCTGCTGTCGTGCCTTAGCCGGTACTGGGGCCTGGGGAACGTTGAGGCGACCGTGCATGACGGCGGTATGGGCTCCCAGACCTGGTTCGTCGATCTTGGTGAGCGCCGGTGGGTCGCCAAGGCCGTGGCGCCCGGTGACGGCAGACAACTCGCCGGGGGCTTGGCCATAGCGGCCCGGCTTGACCAAGCAGGCATACCCGCCGGAGCGGCTGTCCCCGCCGCCGGTGGGCAGCTGGCTGTCGACGTCGGTGACGCCTGGCTGGCGCTGCTGACCTGGGTACCCGGCCATGCGCTCACCGGCCAGGACGGTGCCGAGCAAGATCTCATCGGCAGGACACTGGCCGAGGTGCATCGAGCCCTGGTGAGCTACCAGGTAGCGCAGGCTCAGCGGTTCCACTGGGTTGACCCGACCGCGGACTACCTCACGCTGCGGCCCTGGCTGCGCCCAGCTATCAGCGCCGCCCTCGATGCCCTCGCCGCTGCCCGTCCAGACGCCATGACGTGGGGCCTGCTGCACGCCGACCCGTCGCCCGAGGCCTTCCGGCTGGATCCGGCCACAGGACGGTGCGGCGTCATCGACTGGAGCTATGCCCTCTATGGGCCGCTGCTGTATGACCTGGCTTCCGCTGTCATGTACGCCGGTGGACTCGATCGCGCCCAGGCTCTGGTTCGGTCATACCAGGGAGAAGGCATCCTGACGGCTACGGAGGTCGAGCACGGCCTGGCGCCGATGCTGCGGTTCCGCTGGGCGGTCCAGGCCAACTACTTCGCCTGGCGCATCGCCGGGAACAACCTGACAGGCATCAGCGGCCCGCAGGACAACGAAAAAGGGCTAGAGGATGCCCGCCGTTTCCTGACCTGCTGACTCTTCCGGCTCGTCCTTCTCGCAGGCACGAGAACCCTGGCGAGCGGACGACGTGTTTAGGTTCGGCGTAGCCGATCGCGCAGCGACGCGACCGTAGGGAGCGACCTAGACGTGGCGGCCGGGAGAGGGACAATGGATCGCCGAGGAAGACGCCCGGCGCAGCACAGATCGTGTGCCCGATGACGGTAGTCGGCCGGACCAGCGCGGTCTGGGCTCGATCACGATATCGGGGCACGTCGGTGAGCGACGTCGCACGCGACTGCGGCAGCCGTCGGGTCGAGAGTGCGCCTGTGCCTGGACAAGCGCGTGCGGCCGAGCAGCTCGCCCGCCACCGGCCTCGTTCGTTGCCGATCGGCACGACGGCGACCCAGCCGCGCTCCTGTGTCCCGGCTCGATGGGTCAGCTAATAGCCATGATGTTCCGGTCGGCGAGGTAGGTAGTCAAAGTAGGCCGGATCGGCCCGGACACGCTGGACTAAGGCGCCGACGCCGCAAAATTAGGGAGTTCTTCCGATCCGCCGGACGGCACCTTACCGGGAACCTCGATGGTGCGGACCCACCTAGGTCCGCTGTCGGGGAGGAAGCCATGCATCCGTACATCGCGCAGGCCCTCATTACCGCCCGTGTCTCGGACGAGCACAAGAAAGCGGCTGCCTGGCGGCGGGCGCGGCAGGCACGATTTGCCGCACGGCGTGCCGGTGACCCTGGCGCGGCGGCGCGGGCGTCTGTCCAGCCGGCTCGCGAGGCGAACCCGGCCACGGATCGGGCGCTCAGTCGGCCAGGCCGGCTCCTCGCCGTGGCTCAGGCGCCCGGCCAGCCGGATAGTGCCTTTGGCGAAGCGGAGTCGCCGGTGCCGTGCGGGGCCAGCCGTTAGCGTCTCCGCGGGCGCTGGCATGTGGCCCGAGCCCGCGGCTGGCCCATCCGTCATGACCGGGCTGTCGGTAAACGCTGGCATGCTTGAGACCGTGAGCACGTGCACGGTGAGCCCCGTCCTCGTCGGCCGGGCAGAGCAACTTGCCCTGCTTGACGACGCGCTCGCCGCCACCCAGCGTGGTGCGCCCGCGGCACTGCTGATCGGCGGTGAGGCGGGTGTCGGCAAGTCCCGGCTGGTCAGCGAGTTCACTGCGCGCGCGGCAGGCAGCGGCAGGATGCAGTCCGGCAGCTGCCTGGGACACTGCGCGGTGGGGCTGCCGTTCGCGCCGTTCACGGCAATGCTCAGACAGCTAGTGCGCGAGCTGGGTGTGGCCGGTATCGGCGAGCTGCTTCCCGGCCAGGCCAGCCGGGAGCTTGCCCGCCTGCTGCCGGAGCTTGGCGAGCCCGCGCGGCGGGAAGACGAGGCCTATCAGGGCGAGGCGCGGGCAAGGCTGTTCGAGGAGATCCTTACGCTGTTCGAGCGGCTGGCGGAGGCTGCGCCGCTCGCCCTGATCATCGAGAACGCGCACTGGGCGGACAGGTCGACCAGGGACCTGCTCACGTTCCTGATCGGCAACCAGCGGGTGCTGCGGGGCGTGCTCATCATCGTCACGTTCCGGTCCGACGAGCTGCACCGTGCCCACCCGCTGCGGGCGCTGCTCGCCGAGCTCGGCCGGATCGACTGGGTGGAGCGTATCGAGCTCCCGCGGCTCACCCGGCACGAGGCAGCCGCGCAGATCGCCGCGATCCTGGGCCGCGCGCCGGAACCGGCCCTGGTGGACAGTGTGTTCCGGCGCAGCGAGGGCAATCCGCTGTTCGTGGAGCACCTGCTGTGGTGCGGCGCAGAGCTGCCCGAGTCACTGCGCGATCTGGTGCTGGCCAACGTGCAGCGACTGCCCGAAACGACCATCGAGCTGCTGCGGGTGGCGAGCGTGGGTGGCGTGCGGGTGGGATATGCGCTGCTCGCTGAGGTGAGCGGTATTGGCGGTGAGGATCTTTCGCGTGCGCTGCGCCCGGCGGTGGCCGGGAATGTGCTGCTGGCGGATTCCGACGGATATCTGTTCAGGCATGCGCTGATCCGTGAGGCGACGCACGATGATCTCCTGCCGGGCGAGCACAGCCGCCTGCACGCTCGCTACGCCGAGGCGATCTCCGCTGACCCGTCGCTGGTGCCCGCCGGGCGGGCCGCCATCGAGCTGGCCCACCACTGGTACTATGCGCACGACGTGACCTGGGCGCTGATCAGTGCCTGGCAGGCAGCCGCTGAGGCCGGGCGCGCGCTCGCGCACGCCGAGCAGCTTGCCATGCTGTCCCGGGTGCTTGAGCTGTGGGACAACGTGCCGGACGCGGCACAGCGCATCGGTGCGGATCACGTCGGGGTGCTGGAGCAAGCCGTCCGGGTCACGCACCTTACCGGTGACGACGACCGCGGGCTTGCCTTCGCCACGGCGGCCTTGCAGGAGCTTGACGTGCACGCCGAGCCGGCCCGCGCGGCCTTGCTGCTTGAGCGCCGCGGGATGCTCAGGTGCTATATCGACCCTGCGGCTGGCGCTGCCGACCTGCGCCAGGCACTCAGCCTGGTGGGCGATGGCCGCCATGAGCGGGAGCGGGCCAGGGTCCTGGCCAGCCTTGCCAGTCTGCAGCACAAGGAGCGAAGCGACTCGCAGGCGCGCTCGGCCGCCGAGGAGGCGCTGGCCATCGCGCGCCAGACGGGCGATCTCGTTACGCAGGCCGGCGCGCTGATCACCCTCGCGATGCTCGAACCGGATGCGGCGCCGGCTAGCCACAACGCCGCCCTGGACATGCTGGCGCGGGCGCGTGCAGCGGCCGGCCAGGCGCATGACTACCAGCAGGTGATGGCCGCCACCATCAGCGAGTCACACCTGCTGGAGGGGATGGGCGAGCACAGCAGGGCCGCCGAGGTGGCCAGGAGCGGACTTGCGGAGGCGCAGCAGTACGGGTTGTCGCGCACCGCCGGGCCGGTCCTGGCTACCAACCAGGCCCAGCCGCTTGCATCGATGGGCAGGTGGGAGGAGGCTGGCGAGGTCATCGCGCAGGCCCTGGACCTGACCTCGGCTGGCCCGGCCCGGTCTTCGCTCTGGCAGCTGGCAGGTGTCCTGGCGCTGGCGCGCGGAGATCTGGCCAGTGCCAGCGACGCTGCGGCGCTCGCCGCCGGGTTGCTAGCCGGGGTCCGCTACCGGGGAGAGCAGCATCATCTGCCTGTCGCCCAGCTGCAGATCGAGCTGCGGGTCGCCGAAGGGCAGTTTGCCGCGGCGCTGTCCGCCGCGGAGGGCGCGCTCAGCGGGCATGACCTGCAGGCCAGTCCGCGCTACGCCTGGCCGCTGCTGGTCACCGCGGCCCGTGCGGCCGCCGACATTGCCTTGCTCCCGGTGGCAGCCAGGGATGACGCCGATGCCGGCCGGGCCGGCGCCCTGCTCCGCGGGCTGCGCGCGGAAGCGGCCAAGCTGGATGTCCTCGGCCCGGTCCAGTCCGCGCATCAGCTGACCTTCCAGGCGGAGGCAGCCAGGGCCGAGCGCGCAACGGGTGCACTGGCCCGCACCGGGCCTGCAGCCTCGGCGCCGCCGGCCACCGCGGCGGAACACAGCGACGGGCGTGACCTGGCCGAGTTCTGGCAGGCGGCAGCGGCTGCCTGGGACGCACTCGGCGAGCCGTACCCGCTGGCCGGAGCGCTGCTGCGGGCCGCAGAGGCAGCGCTGGCCGACAGGGGAGATCGCGCCGCAGCCGCGCTGGCGCTCAGCCGGGCCGCCCGGATAGCCAGCGGGCTCGGTGCCGCCCGGCTGCTGGCAGACATCACGCTGCTCGCCCGCCGGGGCAGGATCTCGCTGGCCGACGACGGCACCGGCCTCGATCAGGGCGGGATTGCGGGCTCAGCCGGAGCCCTCGAAGCCGCCGGGCCCGCGAGCCTGCCCGGCCCGGCAGGCAGCGCCGTCGGCCGGCTCGGCCTCACCCGGCGCGAGTCCGAGGTGCTCCGGCTTGCCGCCGCAGGCCTGAGCAACGCCGCGATCGCCGGTGAGCTGTTCATCTCCGCCAAGACCGTGAGCGTGCACGTGTCGAACATCCTGGCCAAGCTCGGCGTGGCCAGTCGCGGTGAGGCCGCGGCCCTGGCGCACCGGCTCCGTCTGTTCGACGGTTCCCCGGCGGCATGACTAAGCGCTCAAATCCGCCCGACGGCTGCAACGAAACGCGCTGGCGATGGAGTCGTTCCCCTGTTGCCCGCGGCCGGGGCTGTGGCGGTAGCGGATCTGGG
>JASHPR010000357.1 GCA_030038015.1 Streptosporangiaceae bacterium | reverse complement strand
GCGCCCGCGGGCAAGCCGGACCACCACGGGCAGCAGCCGCCGGCCGGCGACGGGCACGCCGAGCGCGCGGGCCCGCGCCTCCGCGTCCGCGGGGTCGGCGTAGCCGTGGCCGAGGAACGCGCCGAGGATCGTGCGG
The DNA here is from genome assembly GCA_030038015.1 of Streptosporangiaceae bacterium. Classification (GTDB taxonomy): domain Bacteria; phylum Actinomycetota; class Actinomycetes; order Streptosporangiales; family Streptosporangiaceae; genus JASHPR01. The sequence continues at coordinate 8,099 of JASHPR010000357.1, read as the reverse complement.
TGCGCCTGGCGTTCCAGGCTCTGCTGCTGGTGGTCGAGCAGGCGGCCGAGGGCGAGCGTGGTTGCGGCGCGTTCGACCAGCGCCACGTCACGCGGCCCGGGCGCGCTGCCGCGCGCCAAGATCAGCCGGCCCCAGTCCTCGCCGCGCGCGCCGACCACGGTCACCAGCCAGCCGGAGGCAGGGTCGTAACCGGTCCGCCCGGTGACCGTGACCGCGCGGGACCGCGCGGCGAACCCGGCGAGCAGCCGGGCGGTGTCCTGCCCGGCTGCCTCGCAGGCGAGCACCTGATGCGCCACGTTCTCCAGCATCACCGGGCACCCGGACAGCACGGCGGCCTGCCGGACGACCTCATCGGCTGGCGCGCCGGACACCGCGAGCTCGGTGAACACCTGGTGCAGCCGCTCCGAGGCGCGCAGCTCCTCAAGCTGGGCGTCGATGATGCGCGCGTGCACCGCCTCGGTGATCTCGATGAACTGCGTCTCCCGCTGCAGCACGATCAGCGGCAGCCGGTTCCGTGCGGCCGCCGACACCAGCGCGGCGGGCAGCCTGCGGGCGTACCTGGAGCCGAGCTCGACGGCCAGCCCGCTGACCCCGACCGACGCGAGGTCGGCGACGTAGCGGGTGAGGCCGGCCGGGTCGTCGGGCAGCGCGATGCCGGTGGACAGCACCAGCTCGCCGCCGCGCAGCAGGTGCGCGGCCTCTGCCAGCTCGATCACGTGCACCCAGCGCACGGGGGCGTCAAGGCCGTCGGCGGCGGCCACGACCCGGGGCGCGCCGCGGCGCACCGGATCGAGGGCCAGGACCTCGGCCACGGTCGGCAGCATGAGCGGGCACCCTCCCCGGAGCTGACATCAGGTAAGAACGGCCGAGCTGACAGCTGACATCACGTAAGAACGGCCACCTCCCATGCTTACACAATGTCACTTGGCGCCCGGCCCGCGGCAGCGGGAGACTTGCTGCAGAGGCGAGGAGGACGGATGAAGCACTGTTCGCACTGGATCGGCGGCAAGCCGTGGGCGGGCGAGGCCGCCAGCCGAGGTGACATCTACAACCCGGCAACCGGGCAGGTCACGGGGACCGTGGACTTCGCCACCGCGGCCGAGGTCAACGCCGCCGTCGAGGCCGCGTCCGGTGCCTGGCCGGCCTGGCGGGAGACGTCGCTGACCAGGCGGGCCGACGTGCTGTTCGCGTTCCGGGAGCTGATCAGGCAGCGCAAGGGCGACCTGGCCGAGCTGATCAGCTCCGAGCACGGCAAGGTCGCGTCCGACGCGGCCGGCGAGGTCGCCCGCGGGCTCGAGGTGGTCGAGTTCGCCTGCGGGATCCCGCACCTGCTCAAGGGCGGCTTCTCGGAGAACGTCTCCACCGGCGTGGACGCGTACTCGATCAGGCAGCCGCTGGGCGTGGTGGCCGGCATCACGCCGTTCAACTTCCCCGCCATGGTCCCCATGTGGATGTTCCCCATCGCGCTGGCCTGCGGCAACGCGTTCGTGCTCAAGCCGTCGGAGAAGGATCCCTCGGCATCGCTGCTGCTGGCCGAGCTGCTGTCGGAGGCCGGGCTCCCGGACGGGGTGTTCAACGTCGTGCAGGGCGCCAAGGACGCGGTCGATGCGCTGCTGACCCATCCCGGCGTGCGCGCGGTCAGCTTCGTCGGGTCGACGCCGGTCGCCCGGTACATCTACGAGACGGCGACCGCAGCGGGGAAGCGGGTGCAGGCGCTGGGCGGGGCGAAGAACCACATGGTGGTGCTGCCGGACGCCGACCTGGACCTCGCCGCCGACGCCGCGGTGTCGGCGGGCTTCGGGTCGGCGGGCGAGCGGTGCATGGCGGTCTCGGTGGTGGTCGCCGTGGACCCGATCGGCGACGAGCTGGTCGAGAAGATCGCCAGCCGCATCCCCGGCCTGCGGGTCGGCCCGGCCGACGACGAGCAGTCCGAAATGGGCCCGCTGATCACCGGCCCGCACCGGGACAAGGTGGCGTCCTACCTGGACTCCGGGGTTGCCGAGGGAGCGGTGCTCGCCGTCGACGGCCGCCGGCACCCGGTGAGCGGCAGCGCCGGCGGCTTCTGGCTCGGCCCCTCGGTGCTCGACCACGTGACCCCCGCGATGAGCTGCTACCGGGACGAGATCTTCGGGCCGGTGCTCGCGGTGGTCCGGGCATCCGGGTACGACGAGGCGGTGTCGCTGGTCAGCGGCAACCCGTACGGCAACGGCACCGCGATCTTCACCAACGACGGCGGCGCGGCCCGGCGGTTCACCCACGAGGTGGAGGCCGGGATGGTGGGCATCAACGTCCCCATCCCGGTGCCGATGGCGTTCTACTCGTTCGGCGGGTGGAAGGCCTCGCTATTTGGGGACACGCACGTGCACGGGACCGAGGGCGTGCACTTCTACACCCGGGGGAAGGCGGTGACGTCCCGCTGGCTCGACCCGAGCCACGGCGGCGTCAGCCTTGGCTTCCCCGTGAACCGCTAGTGATGTCCGTGACCACCGCAGGAAGGGCCCGCCGGGAGGCGGCGGCACGCGTCGTCCTTTGCGCTGCCAGAAGAAGCGGATCGCTACTCGTTCAGTAACATCGGCCGGCCAGGCGGTCAGCAGGAGGCCTGGCCACGCGGGCTGGAGGCAGTCATGACCGAAGAAACCTATGGCCCCGAGCGCGGTGCCGAAGTCCTGGCGATGGACCGGGCGCACGTCTTCCACTCGTGGTCGGCGCAGCGGGGGCTGCAGCCGCTGGCGATCGCGCGGGCTGAGGGCTCGTGCTTCTGGGACTACGACGGCAAGCGGTACCTGGACTTCTCCAGCCAGCTGGTGAACACCAACATCGGCCTCCAGCACCCGCGGGTGACCGCGGCGATCGCCGAGCAGGCGGCCAGGCTGGCGACGATCGCGCCGCAGCACGCGAACGCGGCGAGGGGGGAGGCGGCGGCGCGGATCGCCGCGCTGGCACCCGACGGCATGGAGAAGGTGTTCTTCACGAACGGCGGCGCCGACGCGAACGAGAACGCGATCCGGATGGCCAGGCTGCACACCGGCCGCGACAAGGTGCTCAGCTTCTACCGTTCCTACCACGGCAACACCGGGGCGGCGATCACGTCCACCGGCGACCCGCGGCGCTGGCCGAACGAGTTCGCCATCAGGCACGTGCACTTCTTCGGCCCTTACCTGTACCGGTCGGCGTTCTGGGCAACGACCGAGGAGGAGGAGTGCCAGCGTGCCCTGGAGCACCTGGAGCAGGTGATCCTCTTCGAGGGCCCGGCCACGATCGCGGCGATCCTGATCGAGACCATCGTGGGCACCGCCGGGGTGCTGGTCCCGCCGCCGGGGTACCTGGCCGGGGTCCGTGCCCTGTGCGACACGTACGGCATCGTGTACATCGCCGACGAGGTGATGTGCGGGTTCGGGCGGGCCGGCACCTGGTTCGCGTTCGAGCCGCACGGCGTGGTGCCCGACCTGATCACGTTCGCGAAGGGCTCCAACTCCGGGTACGTGCCCGTCGGCGGCGTGATCATCTCGGACGAGATCGCCGCGACCTTCGACGACCGGGTGTTCCCCGGCGGGCTCACCTACTCGGGCCACCCGCTCGCCTGCGCGTCGATCGTCGCGGCGATCGACGCGATGAAAGACGAGGGCGTGCTGGAGAACGCGGCCAGGATCGGCGCCGAGGTCCTCGGCCCCGGGCTGCGCGAGCTCGCCACGCGGCACCCGGTGATCGGCGAGGTGCGCGGTCTCGCCGTGTTCTGGGCGCTTGACCTCGTCTCCAGCCGCTCGACGCGGGCGATGCTGGCGCCGTACGGCGGGTCATCGGAGGCCATGAACGAGCTGATGGCCCAGTGCCGTTCCCGCGGTCTCGTGCCGTTCATGAACTACAACCGGCTGCACGTGGTGCCGCCGTGCACGGTGTCGGAGGCAGAGGCCAAGGAGGGCCTGGGGATCCTGGACGAGGCGCTTGCCGTCGTGGACCGTTACTACGAGGGATAGCTTCACCGCAGCGGGGAACACCTCAGGTGTGATCGCTGCCGACGGCCCGCCGCGGGGAAGCGGCGAGCGCCGGCCTCTGCCGGTGCCGGGGTCGCTGGCCGAGCTGCGCGGGGGGCTGGACGGCATCGTGTGCATGCCCGCACGCTTGTTCTGGCTGGGCCCGGATCCCCGGAGCGTGCGGTGGGACCTGTCGGATCGCCGCAGGCGCCGCGACTTCTACGAGATCGTGCTCGTGAAGGGGACGCTGGAGGATATCTGCGCGTTCGTCAACGGGCCGGAGCTCGCGGCGCTGTGGGACGAGATGTACCTGCCGCCGTGGGTGCGCGAAGCCTGGCGCCCGCTGGTCGAGCCGGGCGACGTCGCGGCCTAGCCGGAGGGCGCCGCAGGCCCGCGAACAACGTCGCGGGCGAGCCCCAGCTGAACCTTGCCCGCGATGTTACGCACGAGTAACGTACTCGCCAGTAGCTAAGGTGCCTGGCGGCACCCAGCGGCGGAAACCCCGCGGGAAGGAGCCCCTCATCATGCGCACACGCTTAACGCTGCTGGCCGCGACGGCGGCTGCCGCGGTGGCCGGGATCGGCCTCGCCGGGCCGGCGCTCGCCAGCCCGGCGGCCCCGTCCGACACGACCGTCACCGTCTCGTACCCGGTGACCGGAAGCACCTTCATCAAGGCCATCCGCTCGACGATCGCCCTCGGCCCGGGCACGCTGGTCACCACGGCCGACCTCACCACGTCCACCCTCAGCGGGACGCTCACGCTTCCCCCGGCAACCGGGTCGTTCAAGGAACTGGGGTTCATCCCGGTGACGGCGACCACCCAGATGATCCAGGACGGCCCGGCGACGGGCACGGTCGACTTCAGCACCAACGCCGTGACCACCACGGCGCGGGACACGATCCAGCTGACCAGCCTGAAGGTGGCCGGCATCAGCATCCCCGTCGGCCGGTCCTGCGAGACGTCGCCGGCGACCATCACCGTGTCGTCCCAGGCCGGCTTCAACGTGCTGAACGGCGGCACGCTGGCCGGAACCTACAGGATCCCGCCGTTCGCCCACTGCGGGCTGGCGACGCTGCTGATCAACCTGACCCTTCCCGGGCCCGGCAACACGATCTCGCTGACGCTCGGCAAGGGAACCCTCGGCGGCTGACGGCGCCGCCGAGCGCACGCCCGGCCACGGTTCCGGGCAGCCGCACCCTGGCCACCCGTTCCGGCTCAGCCGCGGAACGGGTGGCCGGGCTGCCCGGTGACGCCGGGCTCGCACACGAACAGCGCCCCCGCCTGCTCGCCCGGCCCGGCGGCCGTCGTGATGTAGAGCCGGTCCAGGCCCGGTCCGCCGAACTCGCAGCTTGACACGCGCTCGGCCGGCAGCTTCAGGGTCTCGCGCACCCGGCCATCCGGGTCGTGGCGCAGCACCGCGCTGCCGCCCCAGACCGCGACCCACACCCCGCCGTCGGAGTCCACGGTGAGGCCGTCGGGCACGACGTCGCCCTCGCCCACCGTGGCGAACCGGCGGCGGCCGTCGATGGCGCCGGTGGCCGGGTCGTAGTCGAACACGTCCACCTGGTGCGTGAGCGAGTCTATGTAGTACATCAGCCGCTCGTCCGGGCTCCAGCCGATGCCGTTTGAGACGCTGACGCCTGTGACCAGCGTGGTCACGGTGAGGTCGGGATCCAGCCGGTACAGCGTGCCCGCCCCCGGCCGCTCATCGTCCGCCATCGTGCCCGCGTAGAACCGGCCGGCCCGGTCGCAGGCGCCGTCGTTCATCCGGTTCTCCGGCCGGTCCTGCTCTACGGCGGCAAGCATGGTGACCGCGCCGGTCGCCGGGTCCAGGGCCATGAACCCGTCCCTGACCGCGACCACCAGGCCGCCGCCGGCGCGCGGTACGACGGCGCCGACCGGCTGGCCGACGTTCCAGTTCGTGAGCGATCCGTCGGCGGCCAGCCGGTGCACCAGGCCCGCCGGGATGTCCACCCAGTACAGCGCCTGCTCCGCTGCGAGCCACACCGGGCCCTCGCCCAGCTCCGCCAGGGGCGCCTGCACCCGCGCCGGCTGCGTCGTCATGGCTTGCCCGGCGCCCCGGTCAGCCTGGCGAACGCGTCTTCGAGGATGGACAGGCCCTCGTCGAGCAGCGCCCCCGGGATGGCCAGCGGCGGCAGGAACCGCAGCACGTTGCCGAACGTGCCGCAGGTGAGCACGACGAGCCCGGCCGCATGGCACGTCTTGGCGACCTTGGCGGCCACGGCCGCGTCCGGCTCCACGGTTCCCGGCCGGACCAGCTCGATGGCGATCATCGCGCCGCGGCCCCGCACGTCACCGATCTCCGGATGGGCCTCGGCGAGCTTGCGCAGCCGGGGCAGCATGACGTCACCGATCCGGCGCGCCGCCGCGGGCAGGTCCTCCTTGCTCATGGTCTCGATCGCGCCGAGCGCGGCGGCGCAGGCGACCGGGTTCCCGCCGAACGTGCCGCCGAGGCCGCCCGGGTGCACCGCGTCCATCATCTCGGCGCGGCCGGTCACCCCGGCCAGCGGCAGCCCGCCCGCGATGCCCTTGGCCGTGGTGACCAGGTCGGGCACCACGCCCTCGTGGTCAACGGCGAACCAGTCCCCGGTACGGCAGAACCCGGACTGGATCTCGTCGGCCACGAACACGATCCCGTTGTCCCGGCAGAACGCTGCCAGCCCGGGCAGGAACCCGTCCGGCGGGACCACGAAGCCGCCCTCGCCCTGGATCGGCTCGATCACCACGGCGGCGGCGTTCTTCTCGCCGACCTGGGTGTGGATCAGGTCGGTGACCACACCGAGGGCGTTCTCCCGGCAGGCGGCCGGGCCGCCCGGCCAGCGGAACGGGTAGGCCATGGGCACCCGGTAGACGTCCGAGGCGAACGGCCCGAAGCCGTCCTTGTACGGCATGTTCTTCGCGGTCATCGCCATGGTCAGGTTGGTCCGGCCGTGGTAGGCGTGGTCGAACACCACGACCGCACTCCGGCCGGTCGCGTGCCGCGCGATCTTCACCGCGTTCTCCACGGCCTCGGCGCCCGAGTTGAACAGGGCGGACCTCTTGTCGTGGTCGCCGGGCGTGACCCGGTTCAGCTCCTCGCAGACCTCCACGTAGCCCTGGTACGGCGTGACCATGAAGCAGGTGTGCGTGAACTGCGCCACCTGCTCGCTGACGCGCTCGACGACAAGCTCGGCGCTGTTGCCCACCGTGGTCACGGCGATGCCGGAGCCGAAGTCGATGAGCGAGTTGCCGTCGGCGTCGACCAGCACGCCGCCCCCGGCGGCGGTCACGAACACGGGCAGGACGTGGCTGAGCCCCCGGGCGACGCTGCGCTGCCGGCGCTCCAGCCATTCCCGCGACACCGGCCCGGGGATCTCGGTGACGATGCGGCGTTCCTGGGCGAGCCCGGGGCCGCCCAGCGGGGAGCCAATAATGGTCATGAGCCGACGATAGGGCACGATCGGTGTCCAGATCAGCCCGTGCCCTGTGTTGAGCCGGCGCGCTCCGGCTCCTTCAGGCGCTGGCTGGCCGCCTGACCGCGCCGGGCTGCCGCGGCTCGCGCAGCCTGCCCGCGAGCGCGAGCGAGACCGCCGGCAGCCCAGCCAGGACCACGAGGGTGACCGTGAGCCCGCGGCTGTCCGCCAGCAGGCCGAACAGCGGGGTGGCGAGCCCGCCGATGGACAGCGCCAGGCCCAGCGTGACGCCGCTCGCCGTTCCTATCCGGTTCGGCAGGTAGTCCTGGCCCAGCGTGACCTGCACGGCGAACGGCAGGAACATCGCCAGCCCGGCGGCGACCGCGGCGCAGAACGCGACCGCGGCGTCCGGCGCGGCCGCGAGCAGGAGGACCGCGGGGATCGTGAACGCGTAGCCGAGCCGGATTGTGGCCAGCCGGCGCCACCGGTCGGCCAGCCAGCCTCCGGCCAGCGAGCCGGCCGCCCCGGCGGCGACGAAGGCGGTCAGCGCCGCCGAGCCCACCGCGGTGGGCTCGTGGAACCGGCGGATCACGAACAGCGCGATCAGCGAGGCGACGCCGAAGTACCCGATCGACCGGGTGGCGACGACGGCGGTGAGCCTGGCGAAGCTGCGCCAGTCGTCGCGGCGCGGCTGTCCCGCCCCGCCCTCGGCGC
>JASHPR010000356.1 GCA_030038015.1 Streptosporangiaceae bacterium | reverse complement strand
GCGGCGGCCCGGTCGGCGCAGACCCGGGCCCGGGCGGCCAGGGCGGCCGACTGAACGGGAACCAGCCCGCGGGGAGCCGCTATGGTGAGCGCCTCGGCGGCGTGGCCGTCGGCGGCATCGGGGTCCCCGGCCGCCCGTGCGCACTCGGCCTGGTCGACGAGGGTGATCGCCAGCTCGATCAGGTACTCGCCCTCCCTGAAGCACTCGGCGGCCGCCTCCACATGCTCGCGTGCGTAGGCGGCCTGGCCGGCGGCCAGGGCAAGACGGCCGAGTATCCGATCACAGAGCGCGACATCGTCATTCCAGCCATACCTACTGCACAGCTCGCGGTTGCGCTCCGTCAGAACTCGGGCCGGGCGTGGACGCCGTGTGCGGGCCAGCCATTCCGCCCATTGGCACCCAGCCAGCCCGGACAGGTGTTCGCGATCCGCATCGCTGCCGACCCGTATCCGGTCGGCTGCAGTGAAGTGCTCCTCAGCCTGCGCGGAATCGCCGGTCAGTTCCGCCAGCCACCCCAGGCACGCCCGGGAGCTCTCAATCGCAAACAACCCGCCCGACGTCTCGTCGCAGGCGAGTGACTCCGCAGCGGCGGTTCGAGCCGGCTCCGTCTCGCCGAGATGACCGAGACAGACTGACATGTTGCGGAGCGCGATGCTCAGGCCGGGCAGGTCTTTGATTTGGCGCGAATGCTCGATATCCAGGCACAAGTAGTCCCGTGCTGTCGCGATATCCCCCGCGTCCATTGCGAAGACGCCTGCACCGCTCAGATGGACGGAGAGCCGGCTCTTGGTCAGGTGCGCCGCGCAGGCCTCGCGGCGGGCCGCCGTGGCCACGAAGGCCGTGTTCGCGCGCTGGGCGAGGCGGGCTGCGGGCAGCGTAGTCCATACCGAAGGGGGCGGGCCGAACCGGCTCGCGTAGAGGCCGTCGCCCGCCTTCCATTGGCCCGCGTCCAGGAGCAGCTCGATGGCCTCAATCACCCGCAGCGCATCTGCTCGGTTGGTGACCTCGCCTTCGGGCATGCCGGTCAGGCTTGTCCCGACGGCGAGTTCCGCCGCGCCGGTGGCGATCGGCCGGAAGCTCTCGCGGACCAGGGGATGCGCGGAGATCGTGCGATCCGGGTGCCAGGACAGCAGCCCGCGCAGCCGGTCGCGCACCGCGGTCTCCACCATGGCCGGCGTCCAGCCGGCCATGGCCCCGCTGAACGCGTCGTGCCCGGCCACCGTCAGCACCGCCTGGGCCGGGACCGGCCGGGAGAACAGGGCCACCGCGGCGACCAGGCACCGGTCCGGCCCGGCCAGCCGGTCGGCGTAGAACCGGAGCACCCGGCCGACCCTGGCACTCGTCTGCGCGGCCAGCGCCAGTTCGCCGCGCAGCGACGCGAGCTCGCCTGCCGCGACGCGCTCGGCCATCAGCCCGGCGAGCACCCCCACGGCCAGGGCGTGGCCGTCCACGGCCGCGACCATACTGCGCCGGTTCGCCTCGTCCATCACGGCCCCGCCCGCCGCGGCCAGCAGTGCCGCCCCCTCAGCCAGGGTGAACGGCGGCACGTCGAGCATCCGGGCGCTGCTGCCGTCGAAGGCCTCCAGGTCGGCGAACGGGAAACGGCTGGTCAGCACGATCTGGCCGGGCTGGCTGGCCCGGCAGGCGCCGACCAGCACCTCGCGCAGCGTGCCGTCCAGCAGCCGGCCGAACCCGTGGCCCGCCGGGCCCTCCTGCATGACCTCCAGCCCGTCGAGCACCAGCAGCAGCGGCACGCTCCGCAGCAGCGCCAGCACCGCCCCGGCCGGCTTGGCGGGCGGAAGCGCGACGCTGAGTTCGCGTTTCGCCCACGCCAGAAGCTCCTCGGCCCAGTCCTCGGCCGAGGGATCCGCGTAGAAGTTCCACCCGAAGACCCCGCGGATGCCCGGCCGCTTGACCCAGCCCTCCTGCTGCACCCAGCGGGTCACCAGCGCGGTCTTGCCCGCGCCGCCCCACCCGGTCACGCCGACCAGGCTCACCTGCGGGTCGGCGGCCCAGCGGTCCAGCCGGGCCAGTTCCCCGGCCCGCCCGGTGAAGCAGGGCACCGGTTCGGCCGCGGGGATCCAGGCGACCGGCACCGGGGGCTCCGCGGCTGCGGGGGCGGCCGGCAGCCCGGCGGGTGCATCTGTGGTGCCTGCTCCGGCCGGGGTCACGGGCAAGCCGGGTCCGGGCGGGCCGGCGGCGGACGGGAACCTGGGATCGGTCAGCGATGACAGCAGCACCAGGAGCGCGGAGTGATCGCCGGCGGGCGCCGGGTACAGCACCACCCGTGCCCCGTAGCCGATCTCTGCCTGCTGGGCGAGGATCTCCGGGGCGCTGTCCGCGGCTTCCGGGTCCCACGGCATGACCGCCACGTGCCGGGGGGCCGTGCCCGGCTCGGCCCTGCTGCCCGACCAGTGCTCGACCTCCCGCAGGATGGCCGCGATCCGCTGATCGGCGAAGCTGAACCCGATCCAGACCAGGTGGCCGGCGTCCACGAGCCGGGCGAGCACCCGGGAGAGCTTCCCCTCGTACGCACGGCGGTACTCGGTCGTGGCCACCACCACCGACCCGGGCCGGCTGTGCAGCCCGTGTGCGTAAAGCACGGGCAGCTCAACGTCGCCGAAGACGTCGCCGGTTCGCCACCCGTCCATGCCGAGCTCGTCGTCCCAGGCGGTGAAGCCGGTGGCCGAGGCGCCGGGCCGCACCTGCATCCGGGCGTTCACGATCCCCTGGTCGTAGCTGGTCGTGATCACTGCCTTGAACGGGCACCGGCACACAAGTTCCTGCACAGCCGTCCAGGAGCGCCCGGACTCGGGGTCGGAACGGGCCCGCAGCAGGTCCCTGAGCACTTCCCGGTAGACCGGAACGCCGAGGTACCGGCGTACGATCTCCACGGCCTCTTCCGGGTTCCGGGCGGCCAGCGCCCGGCAGCCGCGCGCCTGCCCCGCGGTGAGCCGGCCCGCCGCTGCCTGCACGAGTTGCTCTGTCAGCTCGCCCCACAGCGGGTACAAGGGCGCGGACGCGCCCGCGCCGAGAAAGGCCACCGCCTCGCCTTCGCTCAGGTAGCGGCGCAGCCGCTCTAATCCCGACCCGTTGATCCTGGCTAGCTCGGCTTGCTGAGCCCCGGGCAGCCCTGCCAGGTAGTCCGCTGGAACATCGCGCATGACCGGCCCTCCCCAGCCGACATGGTAGAGGCCGCGGCCGTGCGGATCCCGGGGCTAGCCGACATGCACGCGGACCGGGCCAGCGGCAGGGTCGGTCCGGGACAGCCACCCGGCGTCCAGGTGCACGGGCCGCCCGGGGATCAGCCGGGTCCGGGCCCGGGCCAGAAGCAGGCCGCCCTGGCGCACCTCGAGCACGGCCCACCGCCGGAACACGCGGCGGCCCAGCAGGAAGCGGCCGCAGGGTCGCGGAACCGCCGCGGCGCCGGGCGGTGGCGTCAGCCGGGTGGCGCTGGGCGGGATCCAGGCCAGCGGCGGCTCGACGGTGCTGGGGACCCGCTGGCCTGGTTAGCCTTGGGGCATGCCGGCCGACCGCCCCGCCTCATGTCACGCCGAGATCAGCGGGCTGAGGTTCCACTACCTGGACTGGGGCGGCGACGGCCCGCCGCTGGTCATGCTGCACGGGCTCACCGGCCACGCCCGGACCTGGGATCACACAGCCGCGGCGCTCAGCGACCGCTACCACGTCTTCGCCCTGGACCAGCGCGGCCACGGGGACACGGACTGGGCGCCCGGCTACGGTATCCCGCCGATGCTCGGCGACCTCCTGGCGTTCCTGGACGCGCTGCAGCTCCCGGTGGTGACGCTGATGGGCCTGTCCATGGGCGGCATCGTCGGGTACCAGTTCACGGCCGCGCACCCGGAGCGGGTCAGCCGCCTGGTCGTGCTGGACATCGGTCCCGAAATCGCGCCGGCTGGCGGCCGGCGGGTCGCCACCGACCTGGCCTCCAGCGACATCTTCGTCTCCGAGGACGACGCCGTGGCCCAGGCCCGGGCGGCCAACCCGCGCCCCGACGAAGAGACGCTCCGGCACCGCGTCCGGCATAACCTGCGCCCGCTTCCGGACGGGACGTTCACGTTCAAGTGGGACACGGCGCTGCGCGATCTCAGCGCGATCCGCGACGGCCTCACCCCCGGCGAGCGCTGGGCCGCCTGGAACTCGATCCGCTGCCCGGTGCTGCTGGTGCGCGGCGACGACAGCGACATCCTGGCCCCGGGAACCGCCGAGCGGATGGTGGCCGGCAACCCGAACGCCAGCCTGGCGGTGGTCGGGGACTGCGGCCACAGCATCACGCTCGACCGCCCGGAGGGGCTGCTCGCTGCGGTCAGCCCCTGGCTGGCCGGTGGCGCACCGGGCTGACTCGCTGCCCGGTGGCTACCAGGAGCCCCAGGCCAGGCTGGGGGCGGGAAGCTCCGGGGGCTCGAGGAACGCGGGCGGGCCGTCCAGGTCCACTGCGGCGAGCGGGGTCGCCGCCGCCGCGTCCCTGCGGGTCAGCGGCGGCAGGTTCCACTTCTCCTCGATCAGCCTGAGCACGGAGGTGTGGTCGAGCACCTCGCTGCACACGTAACCGGGCCTGGCGTAGGGCGACACGATCACCGCGGGCACCCGGAAGCCGTAGCGGTCGTAGCCGCGCGGCCCGGCGTCGCAGGCCTCGATCTCCGCGATGTAGGTGCCGAAGAACGGCCGCAGCAAGGCCCGGAGCCAGGCTGGCATGTACAGGACGCTGCGGCCCTCGATGTCGTCCGGGGGCGGCGCGGCGGGCGGCGGCACGTGGTCGTAGTAGCCGCCGTGCTCGTCGTACAGCCAGATCAGCAGCGTGTGCGCCCAGCCCTTGCCGTGCATGACGCGCCGGATCACTTCCGCGGCGAAGCTCTCGCCCCTGCGGATGTCCTGCGGGTTCTCCTCGGAGAAGCTGCCGAAATCCGGGTCGACGATGCTGAAAGCCGGGAGCGTCCCGTTGTCGGCATCGGTGAAGAACCGCTGCGCGGTCCGGAGATGACGGAGGCAGCTGAGGAGCCCGAGGGGGTACAGGTCGGCGGTGAACGACTTGTTGCCCTTCACCGCGTTGACCACCGGCGGCAGCCACCGCCCAACCGAGGCCAGCCGCCGGGCCGCGACCAGCCCTGGCTTACCGAGCAGCCGGGTAAGCAGGATCTTGACCGGCGAGACGTTGTGATAGTTGACCCAGGAGATGCCGTACCGGTCCAGCAGGTCGAAGACCGTTCCGGCCGGCGGGTAGTCGACCATGCAGAACGGCAGGTCGTCGATGAGCCCGTGCGCGGTGCCGGCGATCAGGAACCGCCGGTTGGGGAACGTGGGGCCCAGGCACGAGCAGAACCACCGGTCGCAGACCGGGTATGTCCGGGCCAGGCCGTAGTAGAACGGCAGGTCAGCCTCTAACCAGTAGTTCATCGGCTGGGCCGGGTCCCCTTTGGGCTCGGTGACCTGGACGCTGCGCACGAACCCGTCGCAGCGTCCTCCGTCCCATTGCAAATGGCTCGCGTGCCAGCTCTGGGTGGGGGAGTACTTCTCCTGCACCGGGCCTGGCGCGTGGCGCATGGGCACGGGGTCGCCGTTCAGGCGGGCGTTGGCCATGTCCGGGGTGCCATCCGGGCCGAGCGCCAGCCCGTCGCCGCGTCCGGCGAGCATCCCCAGGTAGTTGTCGTAGGAGTGATTCTCCATCATCAGCACGACGATGTGCCGGATGCGCGGCAGGAGGTCGGTGCCGGCGGGCTTGCCCGGGTCGGGCAGCGGCGGCTGGCCGCCGTCTGGCGCCGCCGCGGCCGGGCGGGATGCGCGCCGTCCCTGGCTGCCGGACGGTTTCGGCATGCCCACCTCCGCGAAGCCGGACCTGCGCGGTGCTTGGCCCGGAGCGTACCGGAATCGGCTTGCTTACGGCAGCCGTGGCGGCAGGCCGAACGCCTCGAACAGCCTGGTGCCGATGAAATTGTGGTGCCCGGTGATCCGGCCGCCGGAAATCTCGATGACCTGGATCCCCCACGGGGCGCGGCCGCCGCCGGGGTCCGGCTTGTACTGGCCGAACGCGGCGCAGCCGTTGGCCTCGGTGGCGACCAGGCGCGAGCCACGGCACTGCCCGCCCGGGCCGACGAAGAACTTGCCCATCTCGGCGGGGCCGCGCAGCCAGAAGTCGAACGGCGGCATGGTCATGACCGCGTCCTCGTGCAGCAGCGACACCAGGGAGGTGATGTCGTAGCGCTCGAACGCGTCCACGTAGCGGGCGAGCAGCTCCCGCTGGTCGCCGCTCACCACCTCGGGCAGGGGCTCCTCAGGCTCGCGGGCCGACATGGTGGCCCGGGCCCGCTGCAGCGCGCTGTTGACCGACGCGACGCTGGTGTCGAGCAGCTCGGCGACCTCGGCCGCCTGCCAGCGCAGCACCTCGCGCAGGATCAGCACGGCCCGCTGCCGGGCGGGCAGGAACTGCAGCGCGGCGACGAACGCGAGCCGCACGCTCTCCTTCGCCGCCGCCAGCTCGGCCGGGTCGCCGTGCTCCGGCAGGACCCTGGTGTCGGGGACCGGCTCCAGCCACAGGTGCTCGGGGAGCGTCGCGCCGGCGAACGAGTCGGTGGCCCGTGACAGGCCCATGTCCATCGGCCTGGCCCGCCGCTGGCTGCCGCGCAGCATGTCGAGGCAGACGTTGGTCGCGATCCGGTACAGCCACGACCGCATGGCCGACCGGCCCTCGAAGCCGTCAAGCCCTCGCCAGCCCCGCACCATGGTCTCCTGCACAGCGTCCTCGGCGTCGAAGACGGACCCGAGCATCCGGTAGCAGTAGCCGGTGAGCTCGCGGCGGTGCTGCTCCAGGTCCTGTGCCAGGACCTGGCTGCTGCCTGCGGCGGAACCTGTGGTCATGACACCGACCCTACTAAGCCCTGCCGACAAATCGGACCTGGCCGTGCCGGGCCCCGTGCCGCCGGGCCAGCTCACACGCCGGCGGGCAGGCCGGCCAGTGCCGCCTCGACGGCCTGCTCCGCGAGCGCGAAGTCCCTGAGCTCGCCGGACAAGTAGTCGCCGTACGCGGGAAGGTCGAGCAGGCCATGCCCGCACAGCGCGGTCAGGATGACCTTCTCCTCGCCGCTCTCCGCGCACTTCTTGGCCTCCTCGACCACGGCGGCGATCGCATGCGACGGCTCGGGCGCCGGGATGATCCCCTCGGCCCGCGCGAACGTGAGCGCCGCCGCGAAGCACTCCCGCTGCGGCTTGGCGACCGCCTCGAACAGGCCGAGCTCGTACATGTGGGAGAGCAGCGGCGACATGCCGTGGTAGCGCAGGCCGCCCGCGTGCACCGGGTCGGGGATGAACCCGTGCCCGAGCGTGTGCATCTTCAGCAGCGGCGTGAACCCGGCGGTGTCGCCGAAGTCGTAGGCGTAGATCCCGCGGGTGAACGACGGGCACGCGGACGGCTCGACGGCCCGGATCACCGGGTTCATCCGCCCGGCCAGTTTCTCCTTGAGGAACGGGAAGAAGAGCCCGGCGAAGTTGGACCCGCCGCCGGTGCAGCCGACGATG
>JASHPR010000355.1 GCA_030038015.1 Streptosporangiaceae bacterium | reverse complement strand
GCGGACGGCTATCAGGGTGCGGGGCTGGGGCGCCTGCTGCTGCAGGCACTGGTGCAGCGTGCCCGCGCGGGCGGGGTGGAGCGCCTGCGCGCCATCGTCCTGCTCGACAACGCCCCGATGCTGCGCCTGCTGCAGCACTACGGGTGGGTGCTGGCCGCCCCGACCGAGGAGTTCTGCGTGGCCTGCCTGGAGATTTCGGTGACCGGCGGGATGCCCGGCTGGCCTGCGGACAGCGCGGGGCGGCGGGTGCTGGTGGAACGGCGCGGCTGGTTCGAGGACCGCCAGGTCGCGGCGCTGCGTGCGGCCGGAAACGACGTCCGCCAGTGTCTCGGGCCGCTGCATGGTGTCCGGGCCTGCGCGCTGGTCAGCTCGGGGGAGTGCCGGCTCGCCGAGCAAGCGGACCTGATCGTGAGCCTGCTCCCGGCCGGCGACCCGGACTGCGCGGCCGTGCTGGCAGCCCACCGGCGGCGCTGGCCGAACCGGCTCGCCCACTGACCGCGCTCCCCGCCGCCGGCACGGCGCTGGACGGCCGGGACCTGACCGGGCAGGCGCAGCCAGGCCGAGGTGAGGTTCACCGCCCCGGGCACGCAGACGCCGGTCAGGCTGACCCAGCCCGGGTGGGAGATCTTCGGCGACCCGGCAGGCCAGGGTCGCCGGGCAGCAGCCCTTGTCCAACCTGGGTCTGAAACTCTCTCGGCCCAGGCGCGTGACCAGGCACGATTTAACACCCTCCGTTTTCTGTCGCGCACCCTTGCCGGGGGCTGCGGATCAATCTTGCAGGTGACCGGCGGATAACTTGCGGCTGGCAGCGTGCTCTGGAGTGTCAGGGCAGGTGCCAGCGCACGATGCAGAAACCGTGCCGCAGCGCGGCATCGAGGGCGCTGGGGTCGAGGCGCCCGCCGGGGCGGCGCGGGATCGGGATGAACCTGGCAGCCCGGGGGTTCTTTTCGGCGATCACGCCGAGCAGCCGCTCCACCTCGGCGGGATCGGTGACCAGTTCCGGCCGGGCGGGCACGTCGCGGCCGCGCAACCGGATCCGGGCCGGCCGCCCGCCGGCCAGGTTGAGCGTCCAGCGGCCGCCGCCCGGGGTGAGCAGCACATCGCCGTCGCGCACGTAGCTGACCGGCTGCCGGTAGGCCTTCCCGCTCTTGCGGCCGGTGTAGGAGATGAGCATCAGGTTCCCGCTGAGCGGCGTCCCGAACGGCAGGCTGAGCGCTGCCCGCATGGGCACGTTGACCGCGCGCATGATCCGCGCGCGCCGCCGCATCGCGGCCTGGCTGGCTGCCATGATCAGGCTCCGATGTGCTGAGAGGTGGTCAGACGGGTACGGCGCCGCCGGCTCTTACCGGCCCATGCGGGCGTAGGCGCGGGCGGCGAGGAGGGCGGACACGGCCAGCATGCCGCCGCTCCACGCCAGCGAGATGAGGACGTCGTGTGCTGCCGGGCCGCCGAGGATCAGCGCCCGCTCGGCGTTGACCAGGGCGTCGACCGGCTGATGAGTGCCGAACGCCTGCAGCCAGCCGGGCATGGCGGTGGCCGGCACGAAGGCGGCGGAGGTGAAGACGAGCAGGAACAGCACCGGCACCGCTGCCGCCTGGGCCGCCTCGGGGTCGCTGACCCGCAGGCCGAGCGACGCGAAGCCCCAGGAGATCGCGTACCCGAACGCGACGACCAGGCCGAGCGCGGCCAGCAGGCCCCCGGCGCCGTGCGGGCTGCGGAACCCGGCGGCGAAGCCGACGCCGGTCATGACCGCGACGACAAGCAGGTTGCGGGCCAGGTCGGCGGCGGTGCGGCCGCCGAGCACGGCGATCCGGGCCATCGGCAGGGTGCGGAAGCGGACCAGGATGCCGGTGCGGAGGTCACCGGACAGCCCGACCGCGGTGCCGACCGCGCCGAAGGCGACCGTCTGCGCGAAGATGCCGGGCATCAGGAAGTCCACGTAGTTCGTGCCCGGCACGTGGATCGCGCCGCCGAACGCGTAGCGGAACAGCAGCACGAAAATCACTGGCTGGATGGTGGCGAACACCAGCGCCTGCGGGGTGCGCAGCTGGGTCAGCAGGTTGCGCCAGGCGACGTCGGCCGTGTCGGAGAACGCCCTGGCGGCTCCGGTGGACGCCGCCGCGACGCGGCTGGCCGCGACCTGGCGCGGCGCGATCGCGATCGTGCTCATGCTGCTTCGCCTCCCCGGGTGAGAGAGAGGAACACGTCGTCCAGGGTGGGCTCGCGCACCGCGACCGACACCGGGTCGGGTGCCCGGCCGTCCAGGGCGCGCAGCATCCCGGTCAGATCGCCGGAGCCGGCGGCGGAACGGACCTGGATGCCGGCGCCGTCGCGCTGCGGCCGGTAGCCTGCCGAGGCCAGCGCCGTCTGGGCGGCCTGGGCGGCCTCCTGCCGGCCGAAGGCCAGGTGGAAGACCGCCGTGCCGAACCGGGCCTTCAGCTCGGCGGGGGTGCCGGTGTCCGCCACCCGCCCGGCGGAGATGATCACCACCTGATCGGCCAGCGCGTCGGCTTCTTCCAGGTACTGCGTGGTCAGCAGCACGGTGGTGCCGGACCTGGCCAGGCCGCGCACCGAGTCCCACAGCACCAGGCGGCTCTCCGGGTCCAGGCCGGTGGTGGGCTCATCGAGGAACAGCACCGCCGGCCGGTGCAGCAGCGCGGCGGCCACGTCCAGCCGCCGCCGCATCCCGCCCGAGTAGCCGCGCACCAGCCGGCCGGCCGCCGCGTCCAGCCCGAAGCTGCCCAGCAGCTCGTCGGCGCGGACCCGGGCCTGCCTGCGGCCCACCCGGGACAGCCGCCCGATCAGCCTGAGGTTCTCCCGTCCGGTCAGGTTGGGATCCACGGCCGCGAACTGGCCCGCCAGGCCGATGACGCGGCGTACCCGCGCCGCCTGCCTCACCACGTCCAGCCCGCCGACGGCCGCCCGGCCGGCGTCGGGGCGCAGCGAGGTGGCCAGGATGGACACGGCGGTGGTCTTGCCCGAGCCGTTCGGCCCGAGCAGCCCGAGCACAGACCCGGCGGGCGCCGCCAGGCTCAGCCCGTCCAGCGCCTGCACCCTGCCGAAGGCCTTCCGCAGGCCGCAGGCCTCAACCGCGGGTTCGCTCATCACGCACGTCCCTTCTCGCTCTGCCCGCCGGCGCGCGGCCGCCGCTGCCACAGAAGATTAGATCTCTAAGAGTTAGATGTCAATCTCTTAGATGTCGATGCTTGGTGGTAGGCTGGCTGGCGTGCCAGCACCGTTTCCCCTGCCGGTCGGGCTCCGCCTGGCCCAGACGGCCCGCGCCGTGGAGCGCGCGTTCGACGAGGCTCTCGGCGAGGCGGGCGGCACCCTGCCGGTCTGGCTGATCCTGCTCAACCTGAAACTCAGCAAGCCCGCCAACCAGCGGGAACTCGCCGAGGCGGTGGGAGTCCGCGAGGCCACGCTGACGCACCACCTGAACGCCATGGACGCCCGCGGGCTGGTCACCCGGACCCGGGACGCCGCCAACCGGCGGGTCCAGGTGGTCGCGCTGACCGAAGCGGGCGAGGCCGCGTTCGTGCGCCTGCGGGACGCCGCGCTCGCCTTCGACGCCAGGCTGCGGGCGGGCCTCGCCGACGCGGACCTGGCGACGCTCACCACCCTGCTCGGCCACCTGGCCGCCAACGCCGGGGCGGGGGAAGCCGCCCCGCCCTGGGCCAGCCTGGCCGAAGGCCGCGCGGAGTAATGCCCAGGCTGCCGGGTCCCGCAGGCCACGTGGCACGCGTACCCGAGCGCGGACCAGACGGCCGGCCCGGGCCGCCGCGCCACGGTCGCCGGGCCGGCCCCGGCCAGTTCTCCGGAGAATCCTGAACGTTACGCGCGCAGCCGCCCTGGCACCGCCTCCGGCGCCAGGCGTTCATGAGAAAAACCACACTCCGGGCAGGTCACGAGCCGACGGTACGTGTGCCGGGCGGCCGGGAGCAACCGCCGCGTTCCCGGGCGCTATCGCAGGCCGGAGGCGCCCTCGTCGTAGAGGGCGGCAATCTGTGCCGCGAACTGGTCCATGACGATCTGGCGGCGCACCTTCATCGTCGGCGTCAGCTGGCCACCCGCCTCGGTGAAGTCCTCGCTGAGGATCGCGAACCTCTTGATCGCCTCCGTTGCCGACACCGCCTTGTTGGCGTCGTCGACGGCCGCTTGAATCTCCGCCCGCAGGGCGGGGTCATCGCGGAGGTCTGACATCGTTGCCTGCTCCGGCCTGCCGTTGTCGGCCTTCCACTGGGCGAACGCCTCCGGGTCGCCTGCCACGAGCGCCGCGATGTAGGGCCTCGCGTCACCGACGACCAGGCACTCGCTGACCAGCCAGTGGGCGCGCAGCCGGTCCTCAAGCACGGCGGGCGCGACGTTCTTGCCGGCCGACGTGATGATGAGGTCCTTCTTGCGCCCGGTGATCGAGAGGAAGCCCTCGTCGTCGAGACGGCCGATGTCGCCGGTGTGCAGCCAGCCATCCTGGTCGATCATTTCCTTGGTGGCCTCCTGGTTGTTCCAGTAGCCCTGGAACACCATGTGGCCCTTGACGAGAACCTCGCCGTCCGGCGCTATCCGGATCGTGCAGCCCGGGATCGGCCGGCCCACGGTGCCGATCTTCTGCGCGTCAGGTGTGTTGGAGTTGGTCGCTGGGCTGGTCTCGGTCAGGCCGTAGCCTTCGAGGACGTTGATGCCGCACCCGCGGAAGAAGTGCCCGAGCCGTGTGCTGAGCGGGGCGGCCGCGCTCCACGCGTACTCCACCGCACCGCCGAGCGCCGCGCGCAGCTTGCCGTAGACGAGCCGGTCGAACAGCGCATGCTCCAGGCGGAGCGCGAGGCCGGGACCGCCGGCATCCAGCGCCTGGCTGTAGGCGATGGCGGTGGCCTCAGCCCTGGCGAAGATCTTGCCGTGGCCCTCGGCGTGGGCCTGGTGCTTGGCGCTGTTGTAGGCCTTCTCCCACAGCCGTGGCACCGAGAGCACGGCCGTCGGCTTGTACGCCGGCAGCTCGGCGACGGCGTCGGCCATGTCGATCAGGCCGAGGACGGTGCGCGAGTAGATGCCGCCGTACAGGATGACCTGCGCATAACTGTGCGACAGCGGCAGGAACAGCAGCGTCGAATGGCGGTCGTTGAACACCTGGGTGAAGCCGTCGTTCAGCATGCAGTTGCGTGCGTTGGCGACGATGTTGCCGTGGCTCAGCATGCAGCCCTTGGGCCGGCCGGTCGTGCCGGAGGTGTAGACGATCTCGGCAAGGTCGCCGGCGCCGCGGGTCCGGCGCTGTTCCTCGACCTGCTCCGGCGTCACCTGCGCGCCGAGCGCCGTGAGCTCGGGGAGGCCGCCGAACAGGCTGCCGTCGATCTCCCACACGTGCCTGAGCGCGGGGAGGCCGGCCCGCACCGCGGCGATCTTGCCGGCGTGATCGTCGGTCTCGGCGATCACGGCAACCGCGCCGGAGTCGCCGAGGATCCACTCGATCTGCTCGAGCGAGGAGGTGGGGTAGATCGGGACGGTGACGCCGCCGGCGGTCAGGATCGCGTAGTCGATGACCGGCCACTCGAACCGCGTGCGCGACATCAGTGCCACGCGGTCACCCGGCTGGATGCCGGCGGCGATGAAGCCGGCGGCGAGGCCGCGCACCTGCGCGGCGAACTCGCGCCAGGTCACCGGCGTCCAGGTGCCGTTCACCTTGCGCTTCAAGCCGACCGTGTCGGGCCAGTCTTCCGCATTCCTGACGACGTCATCGGTGATGTTGTCTTCCGGCTTCGTTACGTACAGCACGGGCACAGAGCATTCCTGCATCGTTGCCTCCCCTGACAGCGAGGCCTCGTAACGGTCCCGTTCACCTGCACGCTAGGCAGGCGGAGTCCGCCGGGCCAGGGCACAAGGTCACAAGCTTGGAGTTTTCTTCTGCGCCCCGCCCTGGCGCAGGAATCCCCGCAGCAGCGTGGCGATCCGCTCGCTCGCTTTCCCGTCGCCATAGGGGCATGGGATGGCGGCCAGCCTTCCGCTGAGCCCTTGGTCGCCGATCAGGTGACGCCCGAGCTCGCTGATCACGGGCCCTGGCCGGACGAGGTGGGCGAACCCGGCATCGATGGATTCCGGGCGCTCGGTCGAGTTCCGGACCACGATGAGCGGCCGCTTGAGCACCGTGCACTCTTCCTGCAGGCCGCCCGAGTCCGAGACCAGGAGCCGGGCGTGCCGGGCCAGGCCGAGGAACGTCCGGTGGTCGGCCGGCTGGACCGGCCGCAGCCGGTCCAGCGCTGTCCCGAGGCCGTGCCGTTCTGCTGCTGCCCTGGTGCGGGGGTGCAACGGGAACAGCACCGGAAGCCCGAGCTTGCTCAGCTCGTCGAGGATGGTCCGCAGCCGCTCGGGGTCGTCGGTGTTCTCCGGCCGGTGGATGGTGGCCAGCACATACTCAGCTGGCTCGGCGCCGAACCCCGCGGCGATCTCCCTCGCCGTGTCCTCGTCGGGCAGCATGCCGAGGGTGGCCTCGACGATCGTGTTGCCGGTTAAGACGATCTTCCTGGCCGGTATGCCCTCCTTGCGGAGGTTGGCCACGGCCCGCCTGGTGGGCGCGCAGTGCACGTCCGCCAGCACACCGGTCACGCAGCGGTTGATCTCTTCCGGCATCGCCCGGTCATGGGACCGCAGCCCGGCCTCCACGTGCACGACGGGCACGCCCGCGTACTGTGCCGCCTGGGCGGCGGCCGAGACCGTGTTGGTGTCCCCCTGGACTAAGACCGCCGCGGGCGGGCGCTCGGTGAACATGCTGCCCAGCCGCTCGGTCATCCTGCCGATCTGGGCATGCCGGGGCTCGCCGCAGATTCCCGACAGCATCTCCGGCTCGGGCAGCCGCGCGCCCGACAGGAACACGCCGGACAGCTCATCGTCACGGTGCTGGCACGTGTGGATTAACCTGGCCCGCTGCCCGAGCATCCGCACGATAGGGGCAAGCTTCACTATTTCCGGGCGGGTGCCTATTACCGCCGCGACACGAGCACCCCCGATGCTCGCTGACATTAACGCCCTTTCAGCTTCCCGATATCCGCGGAAATCCTGAATATGCCTGATAACTCACCGGGCCGGTGAGCGGCCGAGAGGTTTTCCATGGTAAGGCACTGCGCTGGCTGGTCATCTTGATTAGGCAAATGCCAGGCACTGAGGTGATCTCAGCGAAACAGGTTCGGGCAGGCGGGCTTTATCCGGCTTTATCCGCTCAGCAGCCAGCTCCATGCCCAGCCGCAGGCCCGGCCGCGTCAAGCACAGGGGCGAGCTCGGCCACGATGGCATCGAGGGGCCCGGTGTCCTGGCGGCTGCGGGCCATGATGAGCGCGCCCTCCAGCGCGCTGAGCATGAGCAGCGCGAGCGGCCGGGCGCGGTGCCCGGGCACGCCGAGGCCGGCGAGCGCGTCGCCCAGTGCTCCCTGCCAGCGGTCCATGGCGCGCCGGGCGGCGTCGCGCAGCACCGGGCTCGTCGCGGCGGTGTCGGCGGCCGTGGCGGCGATCGGGCAGCCCTCGGCGAAACCGCGCCGGGCGTAGATGTCACGCCAGGCGCCCGCCATCGCCGCGAACAGCGCCCCGGGCGTCCGGCTGGGGAGCTGGTCGGCCAGCCGGAGCACCCGCCGGGCGGCCATCTCCCCGGCGATCGTGATCGCCTCGGTCACCAGCTGATCCTTGCCTCCGGGGAAGTAGTGCTGGAGCGACCCGCGCGGCGCGTCCGAGGCCGCGATGATCTCCCGCAGCCCGGTGCCGGTAACGCCCTGGGTGCTGATCAGCCGGATCGCGGCCTGCAGCATCCGCTCGCGGGGCGGCAGCGGCGGCCGGTCACCTCCGCGCACGGACACCGGCCCTCCTGGGAGCCTTGACTATGACAACTGTCATGATGGACGATGTTACCCCGCTGGCTCACTCGGCCGGCGGAGGAAGGACCCGTGATGCCTGCGCCTGACCGCGAGACCGGGGTGTATGCCGGGGTGTACGACGATCTCGAGGCCGAGCAGGACCGGCTCGACGAGGTGCTCGGCACCCTCGGCCGGGACGACTGGGGCCGGCCGTCGGCCGCCGCCGGCTGGAGCGTCAGCGACGTGGTCCTGCATCTGGCGCAGACCGAGGAGCTCGTGGTCGCCAGCGCCAGCGGCGGCCTGACGCCGTTCGCCCGCGACCCCGGCCAGGGTGGCTCGGTGGACGAGTTCGCCGCGCGGTCGGTCGAGGACGAGCGAAGCACCCCTCCGGACGCTGTGTACCCGCGGTGGCGCGCCGCGCGCCACGCCGCGCTCGACGCGCTCCGCCGCTGCCCGCCGGGCACGCGGCTGCCGTGGGTGACCAGTCCGCTGTCACCCGCCACCCTGGCCACCACACGGCTCGCCGAGCACTGGGCCCACGCGCTGGACATCACCGGTCCGCTGGGGATCGCCTACCCCGACACGGCGCGGCTGCGTCACA
>JASHPR010000354.1 GCA_030038015.1 Streptosporangiaceae bacterium | reverse complement strand
CCTGACGTCACGGGGTCTCGGCGGCAGCCGCTGCGGAGCAGCCTAGACAGCGCCACCGACAAGACCGGCCTAACACTCCGGGGCGGCCGCCGCCGGTATTTCGGCCGGATCGGCGTGTCCGGTGCCGGAGCTGGATGCGGCACGGCGCGGCGGCGCGGCGGTGAGGGTGGCGGAGCGGGTCAGCCCGAGGCGGTGGGTGTCGGGCTCGGTTCCGTGGGCGTCGGCGCCGACGACCCGGGCCCGGCCGGTCACGGAGCCCGCAGCTCGCCCAGCTGGATCGTTCCGGGCAGGGGCGGGATGACGTGAGGGTGCACGTAGGGCCGGAGGATCGAGGGCGCGCCAAGCTCGGGCGTGATCGCCGCGGTGCTGGTCGCCGTGGGGCTCGGGCTGGCCGGGGCTGCCTCCGCTGGTGCCGGGCGCGAGGATGCACCGGTCGCTGACATCATGCGGTAGGCCAGTGCCCCCGGCACGACGAGCGCGGCGAGGGCCACGGAGGATACCGCCATGACCTTCGGGACGCCCCGCTTGGGCTTGAGCTGGGCCGGTGGCCTGCCCTGGCCTGCCTTGCCTGCCTTGCCTGGCGGGCTGGTCCCGTCAGTCCTGTCTGCCTTGCCTGGTGGGCCCGTCCTGCCCGTCCCGTCCGGCTTGCCGGACGGGACGTCCCCCCGGCCAGCGACCGAGCGGCGGTAAGAGCCGAGGGCAAGCGCCGTCCTCGTGATCCGCAGCCGGAGCCTCCCGGGCGGGATCGCGAGCGGTATCTCGCTGATCTGCTCGGCCGCGAAGGCCCGGTCACCGCGGCCGAGGGCGCAGTCGGGGCACGACTCCATGTGGCGGGTCAGCTGCTTGCCGATCTGGGGCGTCAGCGGGAGCGATGCCAGGTTGCGGGTCCCGACCATGCCCGCCAGGACGCTGCAGCGCGGCCCGCCGTCGCGAAAGGCCGCGCGCAGCGCCGCGACCACGGGCGCCAGCTGCTCGAACCGGAGGCTCGCCGCCGACACCAGCGCCTGCGCGCGACGGGCCGGGAGGCCGAGCACCGTGGCAAGGTCGGCGCCGTCGAACCGGTGCCGGAAAGCCAGGCTCAGCACCTCGCGGTCCCGATCGGACAGCCAGCCCAGGGCGGCCTTCAGCACGAGCAGCGTCTCTCCCGCGGCCCCCGCGACCTCGAAGTCGGGCGCGGCCGCGCCGAGTTTCTCCAGGGTGGTGGTCCCGGTGCGGTCGCTGATCCGGCCCCGGGCCCCGGGCAGCCTGCTCAGGCACTGCCGCCGCGCGGCTGAATAGAGCAGCAGGCGCAGCCGGCCGGCTTCCGGCAGGCTGCTGATCCGAGCATCGGCGGCGACCAGGCTGTCCTGCACCGCGTCGGAGGCTGCGAGGGTGTCGCGCAGGAGCGCGTCGCAGTAGTCGAACAACGACGCAGCGTAAGACTCATAGAGGTGCGCGAACACGTGCAGGCCGCTGTCACGCAGAGCGTCGGCCGTGCGCTGTTCCCCGGTGGACCCACCGCCGTGCTGTACGGACACGGGGGGCACCTCCCAACCGGCTCCTGTCACCTGGCGGTTGCAGGCGTGACCTGGGCGAGGGCGGGCGCGACTAGGAGCCACTAAACCGGGCAGCGGGCTATCAGCGCAAGAGGGCTCATGCGAGTTTAAGTAACTGACTGGCTGATTTCAGGTGAAATTTCGTTCTCTTCGGCGCGCAGGCACCGGGACCGGCTACCACATCGGCCGTGCGGGCCGGCTGCCGCAGCGACGGGACGGCCGGTGAGCGGGCTGCCGCGGCGGCGGCGGGGCGCGCTCAGCGGCGGCAGGGCTTAGCCAGTCTCCAATATGGGCATAAGTTCTGTCTATACCACTCTGGCCTGGACGGAGTGCTTGGGACGAACGTCCCCTGAGGAGAGGGCGGGGGGCCCTCCCGCCGGAAGGCCTGCCGCCCGCACCATCGTGGGCAATAACCGCCCTCGGCAGAGGAGCACCACATGAGACCCCTGTTTGCGACGCAGCCAGGGACTGGCCAGGGCCCGCTGGCCATCAACCTGAACCAGCCTGGCACGTTCCTGCACTGGTCGATCTTCACCGTGTCGGCGGCGAACCTCGTCCTGATCGCGGTCATGGTCGTCATCTTCGCGGCGGCGCTGCTGCTCCCGTTCCCCAAGGGCCACCCGAGCGAGCCAGCCGCGGCGGACGACGACCTGCCGGCCGGCGGCGCGGCGGCCGCTGCGGCCGATGGCGAGACCTCGCGAATGTGGACCGCGCGGACGCGGCGCCGTGCGCTGCGGCTGCTCCCGCCGGGCAAGATGCTCCCGGACCGGCAGCCCGCTTACGTCGCGTCCTGGGCGTACGTGTTCGGGGTGGCGTCGCTGGCCGCGCTGGGCGTGGCGATCGCGAGCGGATTCGCGCTGGCACTGGGCGGCCCCGACTGGTGGCACTACAACCCGGTCGGGCACTTCTTCAACAGCCTGCACCTGTGGAGCGTCGAGCTGTTCATGGCCCTGCTCGTCATCCACCTGTGGGCCAAGTTCTGGATGGCCGCCTGGCGCGGCCGCCGGGCGATGACCTGGATCACCGGCGTGGTCGCGTTCGTCGCCTCGGTCGTGGAGTGCTTCACCGGCTACCTGTCGCAGCAGAACTTCGACTCCCAGTGGATCTCGACCAGCGGCAAGGACGCCTTCAACTCCGTCGCGGTCGGCGCGTTCTTCAACCTGATGAACTTCGGCCAGATGCTGATGTGGCACATCGTCCTCGTCCCCCTCATCCTGGTCGCCATCGTCGGCGCGCACGTGCTCCTGGTCCGGGTGCGCGGCGTGGCGCACCCCATCGCCACCAGCGAGGCCGAGGCCGGCTCGCGGCACGGGCGGCCGCGCCGGCGTGCCGTGGCGGCGGCCGATCGCGCCTCATGGCGTGGCCCGACCCGCCGGTACGACATCCTGAAGGAGGGCACGGTCGCGTCGGCGATCATCCTCGCCCTCACCTTCGTCCTCGCCGGGGTGCTGTCCTCCCCGGATGTGCCGCCGGTCACCATCGCCACCTGGGCGCGGGTGGCTCCGGCCGACTTCCTGGCCACCGCGGCCAGCGAGCTTAACGGGACCAGCGAGACCGCCACCTACGGGCCGCCTTACAACACCGGCAGCGCTTCCGTGCAGCGGCTCGCGTTCTCGCCGCAGACCTGGCCGGGCGTCACCCAGCCGGTCGACGCGGCGCAGGATTTCGTGATCGCGCCGCTGGCCACGCTGGCACGCACCGACCCGGCCGTCGCCACCCCGCTGGCCGCTTACAAGGCGGCGCCGGCCGCGCAGCAGCTGAAGTGGGCCAACGCCTACGCCACGGCGGTGACCAAGGTGACGTTCGTGGCCGGGAGCCCGGTCGTCCCCAAGGCGGCTGACGGGCCGGTCCCCGCGATGATGACCGCCGAGCTCAACCTGGCGCGCAGCGGCGCGCTGGACACCGACCTGCTCTCGCAGCAGCCGTTCTATGGCACGAACTTCACCAAGCCGCTGCTCTTCATCGAGGATGGCCAGTACTTCGCGAACCAGGCCACGGCCATGCACCTGTCCGGCAGCCAGTGGGGCGTGATGAACGAGACCGGCAGCTACCCGGGCCAGCCCTGGCTGTGGCTGTACACGCTGTGGTACCAGCTCCCCGGCTGGCGCATCTCCGCCAACATCGACATGATCGCGATCTACATGACCGGCCTGGCGACGATCCTGCTGCTGCTGGTCCCGTTCATCCCGGGCCTGCGCGACATTCCTCGCCTCATCCCGCTGCACCGGCTGGTCTGGCGCAGGTGGTACCGGGCGGCGCCGCCGTCCGGCCCGGGTGCCGGGCAGGTGGAGAGCGGGGCGGCCGACAAGAGACTCGCCTGAAGCGGTCGGCGGGCGGCCCGGGGTACGTCCCCGGGCCGTCGGCCGTTGCGGTTTCCCGGGGGCTGATGCGAGCCAAATGGCTCCTGGCCTGCGTCGCTTGACAAATCTATCTCATCTGCTTACTATATAAAGCAAAGGGCAGGAGGAGGAGCCATGACCGATATCCGTAACGTTGGCCAGGAGTTGCAGGCCGAGATACTCAAGACCATGCGCCGGGGGCAGGAGAGTGTCCGCCGGGGCCAGGAGACCGTGGTCGGGGCAGTGAAGAACTGGTCCGGCACGGCGCGGGCGAAGAGGCCGGCGCTGTCCGACCTGAACCTGCCGTTCGCCAGCAGGCTGCCCAAGCCGGAGGAACTGGCCGCGAACGCGCACAGCTTCGCTCTGAGGCTGCTCGCCGAGCAGCGGAAGTTCGTCGCCGAGCAGCGGAAGTTCGCCGAGGGCGTGCTGCACTCGGCCGGACTGCGCCCGGGGACCAGGCCGGCCGCCAGGAAGACCGGGACGGCCCACAGGCACGAGACGGCCGCCAAGCCCGAGAGCGGGGCCAAGCCCGAGACCGCGGCCAAGCCCGAGACGCCCGCCAAGCCCGCAACTGCGAGCAAGCCCGAGGCCGCCCGCAAGCACGAGACGACTGGCGCGGCCAGGACGGCAGGCACGACCCGGAAGACCGGCCCGGCCAGGAGGACCGGCACCACCAAGTAAGCCGCAGACCGATCTCCCGTGGTGAGCTTTCTTGCCGGCTCACCACGGGACATGCTTACCATTCTCAGCAAGCATTCAGACCTCATCCGACGGGGCGACAGTGACCGATACCTTCAACGCGCAGATGGAGGCGCTGGGCGCTTTCATCCGGAGTAAGCGCAAGCTTGCCAACCTGTCGCTGCGCCAGCTCGCCGAGCGGACCACGCTGTCCAACCCGTACCTGAGCCAGATCGAGCGGGGGCTGCACCAGCCGTCCGTGCGGGTGCTGAAGCTGATCGCCGGGGCTCTCAACGTCTCCGCGGAGACACTGCTCGCCCAGGCCGGCCTGCTGGACTCGGTCGCGTCCGGCGACGGCTTCGCCGCTTCGCATGCCGGGCCCGTGCCGTCGGTGGAGTCGGCCATCCGCGCCGACGAGCGGCTGGCCGAGGAGCAGAAGGCCGCGCTGATCGCCGTCTACTACAGCATGCTCCGCGACTGACCCTGCCGCCCGCGGCCGCTGATGCTGTCGCGGGCCGTGCCCGTTGCGGGCCTGTAGCGTTGGCCGGGTGAGCACCGCGATCGTCGGCGCCCGGATCGTCCCGGTGACAGGTGAAACCATCGAGGGCGGGACTGTCCTGCTCGACGCCGGAAAGATCGTCGCCGTCGAGGGCCCGGACTACCCGGTGCCCGCCGGCACCGAGGTGGTCGACGCGGCAGGCAGATGGGTGCTGCCGGGATTCATCGACGCGCATGCGCACGTCGGCATGGCCGAGGAAGCCGAAGGCTGGGCCGGCCGGGACGTGAACGAGATGACCAAGCCGGTCACCGCCTCGATCCGGGCACTCGACGCGATCAACCCCGCCGACCAGGGTTTCCGTGACGCTATCGGCGGTGGCGTGCTGGCCGTGAACGTCAACCCCGGCTCGGGGAACCCAATCGGCGGCCAGACCGCGGCCATCAAGTGCTGGGGCCGGGTCGTGGACCAGATGGTGCTGCGTGAGCCGTCCGGCATGAAATCGGCGCTGGGCGAGAACCCGAAGCGCACCTACGGCGACCGGAACGAGACGCCGTCCACCAGGCTGGGTACCGCCGCGGTGATCAGGGAGGCGCTGGTCCAGGCCGGCAACTACCTGGCCAGGCTGGCGGCGGCCGAGGACCAGCCGCCGGCCGAGCGCAAGCCGGTGGACCGTGACCTCGGCCTCGAGGCGCTCGGCCGGGTGCTGCGCCGCGAGATCCCGTGGCGCCAGCACTGCCACCGCGCGGACGACATCGCGACCGCGATCAGGATGTCCCGCGAGTTCGGCTACGAGCTGGTGATCGACCATGGCACGGAGGCGCACCTGCTGGCCGACCTGATCGCCGCCGAGTCCATCCCGGTCATCATCGGGCCGCTGTTCACCAGCAGGTCCAAGGTGGAGCTGCGGAACAGGTCGCTGGCGAACCCCGGCAGGCTCGCCGCGGCCGGGATCACGATCGCGATCACCACCGACCACCCGGTCGTGCCCATCCACTTCCTGATCCACCAGGCCAGCCTGGCGGTCAAGGAGGGCCTGGACGCCGAGACCGCGCTCCGTGCGGTGACGATCAACCCGGCGCGCATCCTCGGCGTGGCCGGCCGGATCGGCTCGCTGGAGCCCGGCAAGGACGCCGACCTCGTGATCTGGTCCGGCGACCCGCTGGATGTCACCAGCCGGGCCGAGCGCGCGTACCAGGACGGGCGGGAGATCTACGCGTACGACTACGCGCGCGGCCAGGGCGTCGTCGCCGAGCCGTGACCGCGCGGCGGCGTCAGCCTGAGTGGCTCTGCAGGAACGCCAGGGTCCGCTGGTTGAACTCCTCGACGTTCTCGTAGATCGGGGCGTGCGAGCAGTCCTCGAACACCACGACCTCGCTGCCGGCTATCGCCCCGCTGAGCGGGCCGGCGAACCTGGTCGACGTCACCGCGTCGTGCCGGCCGAACGTGATCTGCGTCGGCGCCTGGACCGAGCCGAGCACTGCCTGGGCGTCGTGCGCGATGACCGCGCCGGACTGGCGCAGGAACGCGTCGACCGGGGGCATCGGCCGGCCCCGGACGAAGTCGGCGAGCGAGTCGATGTACTCGGGCCTGGCGGCGTACAGCTCGGGCGTGAAGCACCAGGGGAAGATGCCCCTGATCACCATGTCGGTCACGCTGCCCAGGCCCTGGGCCATGATCTGCCAGCCCTCGACCACCACGCGCAGGTACGGGTCGGTCCGGTCCCAGCCGCTGTGCAGGGACAGGGACTTCACCAGGGCCGGGTACTTGGCGGCGAGCCACATGCCGGTTGCCGCGCCCAGCGACAGCCCAAAGACGTGGGCCCGGCCGATGCCGGCCGCCTGCATGAACCCGGCGACGTCGTCGGCGAACAGCTCGGTGGTGTAGGTCCCCTCCGGCTTGCCGGACAGGCCTGCCCCGCGCAGGTCCACGCTGTAGCAGGTGAAATGCTTGGCGTACTCGGCGACCTGGAACGCGTAGCACGCCTGGTCGGCGGCGAGGTACGGGATGAGCACGAGGGGCTCGCCTTCGCCCTGCACCTCGTAGTAGATGTCAATGCCATTCGCCTGCACGGTCGGCATCGCTGACCCCTCCCTGTCCCGCGGCTGGCGCCGGTTGGCAGCCACTCGGGTCAATTCTGCCCGGCCGGCCCGCCGCGGGGCAGGCCCGACGTGACGGTTCCGGATCCTGCTGGCCGCAGCCCCGGAGCGTCACGTTCAGGAAAAAATCCGGGACCTCAGCCGAGCTGGGCGAACGGCCGGACCTCCACGGGGAGACCGGTCGCCCGGGTGAGCTTGCTGCCCCACTCCAGCGCGGCGCCGAGATCGGGCGCGTCCACGATGGTGAACCCGCCGAGATGCTCCTTGCCCTCGGCGTACGGGCCGTCGGTGCTCAGCACCTCGTCGCCGGCGCGGCGCAGGACCGTGGCCGTGTCCGGAGGCTGCAGCCCGCCGGCGAACACCCACGCGCCCGCGTCCCTGATCTCCTGGTTCAGGGCGTCCACATCCTGCATGATCTTCTCCAGCTCGGCCGGCGGCGGGGCCGGCCCGTCCGGCTGGTACACGCTGAGCAGGTAAGCCGTCATCGGAACTCCTCCTTGCATCGCTGGCCGGCCCGGCCGGCGCCCTCACCGGGTACACGAACGGCCCCCCGCCGGATCGACACGGGGCCCAACCCTAGGATGCTGGCGTGGCGGCGGGGATCTTGGAGACAGGATGCACACAGGAGGAAGCGGAGACCCGGGCGGCGCTGCTGGAGGTCGAGTCGTACGCGGTGTCCCTCGACCTCGCTGTTGATCCTGGCACGGTCCGGTCCCGCGCCGAGATCCGGTTCCGCTGCCGGGAGCCGGGCGCAGCGACCTTCGCCGACCTGCGCGTCCCGGCCGTGCGCCGCGTGGTGTGGAACGGGGAGCGCCTCGACCCTGGCGCGGCGGTGTCGGGCGGGCGGCTGCGCCTGGACGGGCTGGCCGAGCGCAACGTGCTCACGGTCGACGCGGATGCTCCCTACGCGCCCGATGGCCTGGGGCTCGCCCGGTTCGCCGATCCGGCGGACGGCGCGGCCTACGTGCTCGGCAACTGCTTCCCGACCAGCGCCCCGAGCGTGTTCTGCTGCTTCGACCAGCCGGATCTGCGCGCGGACCTCACGCTCACGGTGACCGCGCCGGCCGGCTGGGAGTGCGTCGCCAACGGTGCGGTGACGTCCCGGCCGGACCCGGGTGCGGCCGGGACGTGGCGGTTCGCGCGCGTGCCCGCGATGAAGCCGTACGAGCTGGCGCTCTGTGCCGGGCCGTACGGCATCGCGGGCGAGGAGGAGTACCACGGCGCCGGCGGCGCCGTGCGGACGAGCGTGCGCTGCCGTCGCACCCTGGCGGGCTCGGCGGGCCTGGCCCGGGTCGGCGGCCTGGTGCGCCAGGCGCTCGCCTGGTACGAGCGGACCCTCGGGGTCGCCTGCCCGTACCCCAAGTACGACGTCGTGTTCGCGCCCGAGCTGGGGCCGACCGCGGTCTCGCTGCCCGGGGTGATGGCTGTCAGCGAGACCATGCTGCACCGCCTGAGCGACCCCGAGGACGACTTCGCCCCGCTGGTGCTGGCGCACGAGGTCGCGCACCTGTGGTTCGGCTGCCTGGTCGAGGGCCGCTGGTGGGACGACCTGTGGCTGGCCGAGGCGCTGGCCACCTACCTGAGTTACACCGCCTGGGAGGAGGCGCTCGGGACGGACTCGCCGTGGCGCGCGTTCTGCATGCGCGAGCAGGCCGCCGCCTACTGCGCGGACAGCCTGCCCAGCACGCAGCCGGTGTCCTCGCCGGTGCCGGACGCGTCCAGCGCGCTCGCCAGGCCGTCCGCCATCACCTACGCCAAGGGCGCGAGCGTGGTCCGCCAGCTCGCCGCGCTGATCGGCGACGAGGCCCTGCGCGACGGGCTGCGTGACTACCTGACCAGCTACGGCGGCACCGCCACGACCCTCGGTGACCTGGTGACCTGCTGGTCCAAGGCCAGCGGCCGCGACCTCGGCGAGTGGGCCGGGCAGTGGCTGCGCACGCCGGGAGTGAGCACGCTGCGGCCCGAGCTGACGCTGGCCGCCGACGGCACCGTCCGGTCGCTGGCCGTGGTGCAGGAGCCGCCGCCCGGGGCCGCACGCCCGGCGCCGCCCGCAGGCGGCGAAGAGCCGCCGCCCGGCGCCCGCGCCCTGCGGACGCACCAGGTCGCGATCGGGGTGTACGACGCCCGCGGCGGCAGGCTGCGGCGCCGTCAGATGACCCGGGCGGAGCTCGCCGGGGCCAGGACCGTCGTGCCGGCGCTGGCCGGGACGCCGGCGCCGGACGCGCTGATCCTCAACGACGGCGACCTGACGTTCGCCAGGATCCGGTTCGACGGCCGGTCGCTGCGGGCCCTGCTGGCCTGCGACATGGATCTCGACGACCCGCTGACCGAGGCGGTGTGCTGGAACGCCGCGTGGGACATGACCACGGCGGCCGAGCTGAGCGTGGCCGAGTTCACCGGCCTGGTGGCGCGCCGGATCGCCGGCGGGCTTCCGCCCGCCGGCGTCGCCGAGCTGCTCGAGCACGTCCGCGCGGGCGCCGACTACTACGCGCCGCCCGCGGACCGGGCGGGACTGCGGGAGCGCGCGGCGGCCGCCGTGCTGGACGGTGCCCGCCGGGCGCAGCCGGGGAGCCGGACCCAGCGCGCGCTCGCGGTCGGCTTCGCCGCGGTGGCGCATGGCGAGGACCAGCTCGGCCTGCTGCGTTCCTGGCTGCACGGGACGTCGCTCCCCGACGGCGTCGCCCCCGACCTGCAGCTCCGCGGCCAGATCCTGGCCACGCTGTCGGCCAGCGGCCTGGCGGACGACGAGGACATCGACGCGGTCGCCGCCGCCGACCCGGTCGGCGGCGAGGCGCTGCGGGCCGCCT
>JASHPR010000353.1 GCA_030038015.1 Streptosporangiaceae bacterium | reverse complement strand
GCGAGCGGGCACCTCGCCGACGTGCTGCTCGTGGCGGCGGGCGAGGACGTGCTGGTCGTGGAGAACGCGGGCGCCGGCGCCGGCGTCAAGGCCGAGGTCCCGGCCAACCTCGACCCCACCAGGCGGTCCGCCAGGGTGACGCTGGACGGGGCGCCCGCCACGGTGCTGCCGGGCGCCCGCGGGCTGCTCACCGACGTCGCCCGGCTGATGTTCGCCGCCGAGGCGGCCGGCGTCGCCCGCGAGGTCACCGAGCAGGCGGCCGAGTACGCAAAGGTGCGCGAGCAGTTCGGCCGGCCGATCGCCACGTTCCAGGCGGTGAAGCACCACTGCGCGAACATGCTGGTGGCCACGGAGCTCGCCACGGCCGCCGTGTGGGACGGCGCGCGGGCGGCCGCCGGCGAACAGTTCAGCTACACGGCGGCGATCGCCGCGACGATGGCCGTGCCCGCGGCCGCGCAGAACGCCCAGCTCAACATCCAGGTGCACGGCGGGATCGGCTTCACCTGGGAGCACGACGCGCACCTCTACCTGCGCCGGGCGGCCGCGATCGGTGCCCTCATCGACGCCGAGGCCGCGGCCGTCGACGTCACCGGCCTGGTCCGCCGCGGCGTCCAGCGTGCCGCCGCGATCGACCTGCCGCCGGAGGCCGAGCAGATCCGCGCCTCCGTCCGGCCGGAGATCGAGCGCCTGCGCGCCCTCGACGGCGGCGCGCGGCGGCGGGCGCTGATCGACTCCGGCCTGCTGATGCCGCACTGGCCCAGCCCCTGGGGCAGGGACGCGGGCGCGGTCGAGCAGCTGGTCATCGAGCAGGAGTTTGCCGCGGCCGGGCTGAAGCGCCCGTCCTACGGGATCACCGGCTGGGTCATCCTGACCCTGATCCAGTACGGGACGCCGGAACAGGTCGCGCGGTGGGTGCCGGACGCGCTGAACCAGGACGTGATCTGGTGCCAGCTGTTCAGCGAGCCAGGGGCGGGCTCGGACGCGGCGGGCATCAGGACGCGGGCCACGCGAACCGAGGGCGGCTGGCTGGTCAACGGGCAGAAGGTGTGGACCAGCGGCGCGCACCAGGCGGGCTACGGCTTCGCCACGGTGCGCACGAACCCGGACGCCCCCAAGCACGAGGGCATCACCACCATGGTCATCGACATGCACGCCAAGGGGGTCACGATCCGGCGGCTGCGGATGCCGACCGGCGGCTCGGAGTTCAACGAGGTCTTCTTCGACGACGTGTTCGTCCCCGACGACGACGTGGTCGGGCCGGTCGACGGCGGCTGGACGGTCGCCAGGGCGACCCTGGGCAACGAGAGCGTGTCGATCGGCGGCGGGGCCGGCAGCATGTTCACGCTGCCGCCGGAGGCCGTGATCGCGCCGCTGGACGCACACCCCGAGCGCCTGCCCGGCGGTGCCGGGCGGGCCGGCCGCTTCCTGGCCAGCACCCAGACCATGACCGCCCTGAACCTGCGCGCCGCCTACCGGGCGGTGGCCGGCGGCGGCCCCGGCCCCGAGGGCAACATCACCAAGCTGCTGCTGTCCGAGAACGGGCACGAGGCCTCCGCCATCCTGGCCGCGCTGGCCGGCCCGGACCTGGCGTTCCTCGAGGGCCCCGGCAGCCTCGCCGGCATCCTGGTGCTGCTGAACCGCTCGATGTCCATCGCCGGCGGCACCTCGGAGATCAAGCGCAACCAGATCGCCGAGCGGATCCTCGGCCTGCCCAGGGATCCCCTGATCCGCTAGACCCGCCGCCTCCCGCCGCACCCGCTTCCCGCCACACCCGCTCCCCGCCGCACCCGCTTCCCGCCACACCCGCCGCCTCCCGCCACACCCGCCGCCCTCCCGGGAACCCGGGACTTTTACTTCGCTCGGTGACCACATTCCGGGCATATCACCCGTTCAAATGACTCAACAGGAGTAAAAGCCGCGGTGATCACGCGCGCAGGCCGTTGGCAATCTGCGCGATGACCGCGGGATCGGCGGCGTAGGGCATGTAAAGCGTCATCCGGGTCATCACGTCGCCGTAGCGGCGCAGCAGCTCGGCGGCCACGGCACCGGGCTCGGCCACGACCGCGAACGTGCGCAGAAGGCCGTCGTCGATGAGCGCGCCCATGTCCCGCCACCGCCCCTGCAGCGACAGCTCGTGCAGCTCGTCGGACAGCCCGCCCCAGCCGTGCAGCTCGAGAACGCCGCGGTAGGCAGGTGTGGAGCCGTAGAAGGCGATCTGCTCCCGCACGCTGCGGCAGGCAGCCTCGAGCTCCTCCTCGGTGCGCCCGGTGGCGACGAACGGCGAGCCGGACACCTCGTACCCGGCCAGGCCGCCGCCGCGACCGCGGGCCAGCGCCGGCAGCGTGACCTCGCGCAGGTACCGCTCGGTGGTGAAGCCGTGACAGAGGAACCCGTCGGCCACCTCGCCCGCCACGGCCGTCATCGCTTCGCCCACCCCGGCCAGCAGCACCCTGGGCGCGCCGTGCGGGTTCGGCCCCGGGTTGAAGAACGGAGTCATCAGCGTGTGGCTGTAGAAGTCGCCGCGGAACTGCAGCTTCGTGCCCTCGTTCCAGCTCTGCCAGATCGACCGCAAGGCCAGGATGTACTCGCGCATCCGCGCCGCCGGGTGCGACCAGGGCATGCCGAACCGCCGCGTGATGTGCGGCCGTATCTGTGAGCCCAGGCCGAGCAGCAGCCGCCCGCCGGACAGCAGCTGCAGGTCGTTCGCCTGGACGGCCATGGACATCGGGTTCCGGGCGAACGCGACCGCGATCGCCGTGCCCAGCTCGATCCTGCGGGTGGCCACCGCGGCCAGCCCGAGCGAGATGAACGGGTCGTGCTTGGTCTCGCTGGTCCACGCGCCCGCGTAGCCTGCCTGCTCCGCCGCGGCCGCGGCCTCCCTGCTGTCGACCGGGTCCGGCAGCGCGGTGTCGACCTTCATGCCTGGCCTCCGTTCCTCCGTGGCCGGATCGGCCTCCATGGCCACCTTGGATCTCCATGGCCGGCCGTGCCCGGCATTCTCGTCCTGTGGGCCATGATCCAGGCGTTCGGGCGGCGCTGCGGCAGCAGCCGCACGTCCATCTGACATTTGTCACGGCCCACTCGTGAACCACGGCACTACACGGGTCAGCGTGCAGCGCGCCACCCTCTTGCCATGGCTGAAAGTAACGCTTCCGGAGGGATTGTCCTTGCTCATCTCTCGAAGTCCTACGGCGACGTGCGCGCCGTCCGTTCGATTGATCTGACGATTGCCCCTGGTGAGACGGTCGCGCTGCTCGGCCCGAACGGCGCCGGCAAGACGACGACGATCGAGATGGTGCTCGGCCTCACCCGGCCGGACCAGGGAACTCTGTCGGTATTCGGCGTACCGCCGGCCGCGGCCGTGCGGGCAGGCTGGGTCGGCGGGATGCTGCAGACCGGGTCGCCGCTCGACCACCTGAAGGTGCGCGAGCTGGTGACGCTGATGGCGTCGTACTACCCCCACCCGCTCTCCGTGGATGACGTGCTCCGCGTGACCGGAGCCGCGGAGTTCGCCGGGCAGTGGACCGCGAAGCTGTCGGGCGGCCAGGCCCAGCGGCTGCGCTTCGCGGCCGCCCTCGTCGGCGACCCCGACCTGCTGATGCTCGACGAGCCGACCGCGGGGATCGACGTCGAGGGCCGGCGCGAGTTCTGGCAGGCGATCCGGGGCATCGCGGGGCGGGGCAAGACCGTCGTGTTCGCCACCCACTACCTGGAGGAGGCCGACGCGTACGCCGACCGGATCGTGCTGATCGCCCACGGCCTGGTCGTCGCCGACGGCCCGGCCACCGAGATCAAGGCGATGGCGGGCTCGCGCACGATCCGGGCAACGCTTCCGGGGATCGATGTCGCCTCGCTCCGCGCGCTGCCCGGGGTGGTGAGCGCCGACCGGCATGGGGACGCGGTCGTCCTGTCGTGCTCGGACTCGGACACCGCCCTGTACGCCCTGCTCGGGACGTTCCGGGGCGTGCGGGACATCGAGGTCCGCGGCGGCAGCCTGGAGGAGGCGTTCCTGGAGCTCACCGCCGGCGAGGACGGTCACGGCACCGCTACCGAGGAGGTCGCCCGATGAGCAGGGCCACCCATCTGCGCTACGAGATCCTGCGTACGTTCCGCAACCGCCAGTTCCTGTTCCTCACGCTGGCGTTGCCGCTGGTGCTGTTCTACGGGGTGGCCTCGGGGAACCGGCACGCCACCTTCAACGGCACCAGGTTCCCCCTCTACTTCATGACCGCGATGGCGGTGTACGGCGCGATGTTCGCCGTGGTCTCCCCGGGGGCGCGCATAGCGCGGGACCGAGCCGGGGGGTGGACCCGGCAGATGCTGATCACGCCGCTGCGGGCCCGCACCGACTTCGCCACCAAGGTGGTCAGCGCCTACCTGGTCGCGCTGCCCACCCTGGCGCTGCTGTACCTGGCCGGAGCGTCACTTGGGGTCCGCCTCGGCGCCACGCGGTGGCTGGAGATGACCGGCCTGATCCTGGTCGGCCTGGTGCCGTTCGTCGCGATCGGGTTCCTCCTGGGCAACCTGCTGTCGGTCGACGCGCTGACCCCGGCCCTGGGCGGGATCGTCGTCCTGTTCGCACTGTTCGGGGGGGTGTTCGGGTTCCAGCTCGCGAAGTCGGGCCCGCTGTTCCAGTTCATGAAAGGGCTGCCCTCGTACTGGCTGGTGCAGGCGGGGAAGACCGCCGCGGGCAGCGGTAGCTGGCCGGCCGAGGGCTGGATCGTGATCGCCGTCTGGGCCGTGGTCCTGGTGCCGCTGGCCGCGCTGGCCTACCGGCGGGCCGCGAGCCGGGCCTGAGCCCGCCGAGCCGAAGTACGCTCCACAGACATGGAGGCGGATATCGCACCGGCCAGCCCGGCCGAAGCGGAATGGGTAGCGCATCAGCGCAGGTGGGCCCAGGGGCGGCGGCGGCTGTTCTGGTCGGCGGTCCCGCTGCTCTACCTGATCTATGTGGCCGCCTCGGTGGCGCAGAACTCGCACGGCCAGGCCGCAGTCTGGGGTTACGCCATCCTCGCCGCGTTCGGCCTGCTTGTGCTCGTCGCCCCGGTCGTGCTGCTGCAGGCGACCCCGCGGCGGTTCTGGACCGTCTACGCGGTGCTCATCGGGCTGTTCGTGGCGGAGCTGCCGTTCGCACGGGCCGCGGCCTTCGTGATGTGCCTGTACATCACGATGTTTACGGTGGCCCGGCTCGGCGCGCGCTCCGCGCCGGTCGTGCTCGCGCTGACGCTGGCGGCGCTCCTGGTTCCGGTGTCGGTTCCCTCCTGGCACGTCAGTCTCACCAAGTCGATCGACGACTTCACCCCGCTCGCGATCCCGGTCGTCGGCGTCGTGACGTTCGCCGTCCTCCAGGTGGTGCGCGGCAACCAGGCGCTCACCGACGCCCGGGCCGAGCTGGCGGCGCTGGCCGCGGAGAACGAGCGGTTCCGGATCGCCCGCGACCTGCATGACCTGCTGGGCCACTCGCTGACCACGATCACGGTGAAGGCCGGCCTCGCGTGCCGGCTCGGCCAGGCCGATCCCGAGCGGGCGTTCCGGGAGATGGGCGAGGTCGCGGCCCTCGCCAGGCGGTCGCTGGCCGACGTGCGGGCCGCCGTCACCAGCTATCGCGACGTGACGCTCACGGGTGAGCTCGCCGCCGGGCGAGAGCTGCTGCGGGCCGCCGGCGTCACCGCCGACCTGCCCAGTGCGGTGGACGTCGTCGACCCCGGTCATCACGAACTGTTCGGCTGGGTCCTGCGCGAAGGACTCACCAATGTCGTCCGCCATGCCCACGCCAGCTCATGCGCCGTCCGGCTCTCCCCGTCCTCGGTCGAGATCGTGGACGACGGCGTGGGCGGGGCTGCATCGCCGGGAGCAGGCGGGGCTGCATCGCCGGGAAACGGCCTCACCGGGCTGCGTGAGCGGGTCGCCGCGGCGGGGGGCGTCATCCAGGCCGGGCCGCAGCAGCCAAGGGGATGGCGGCTGCGGGTCTCGCTGCCGGCGGAAGGGGACGTGTGATGATCCGGCTGCTGCTCGCCGATGACCAGGAGCTGATCCGCAGCGCGCTCGCCGTGATGCTCTCGCTGGAGGAAGACTTCGAAGTCGTGGCGGTGGTCGGCCGCGGTGACGAGGTGGCCGCCGCCGCCAAAGCGCATCATCCGGATGTCGCACTGCTCGATATCGAGATGCCGGGGATCGACGGCCTCGCCGCGGCCGGCGTTCTCGCCCAGGAAGCCCCGGAATGCCGGTCGGTGATCCTCACGACCTTCGGGCGCCCCGGCTACCTGCGCCGGGCGATGGAGTCCGGCGCCCGTGGCTTTGTCGTCAAGGACGCACCGCCCGAGCAGCTCGCCGGCGCGATCCGGCGGGTCGCGGCGGGCGAACGCGTCGTCGACCCGGTGCTGGCCGCCGCCACGCTCGCGAGCGGACCCTCGCCGCTGACCGCCCGGGAGCGCGACGTCCTGGCCGCCGCGCGCCCAGGGGCGACTGTGTCCGAGATCGCCGGGAAGCTCTTCCTGTCCGAGGGGACCGTGCGCAACTACCTGTCCGCCGCGATCGCCAAGACGGGCACACGGAACCGGGCAGAGGCGGTCCGGACGGCAGACGAACGGGGCTGGCTCTGATCCGCACCAGCGGCGGGCTCTTGGCTGACGGCCTGCTTGGCGTTCCGAATGGCGGCAGGATGGTCGTGACCGATAATCCGGATCGCTGGCACCGGTCCGGCACCCGGCCTGCCCACCGGGCCTGTGCCGCACCGAGCTCGTAGGCGAAGCGGGCAAGCCGCGGGACCGGCCGGCCCGCTGCCGCCCGGCCCGCTGCCGCCGGGGAGCCGCCGCAGGGGGACGTAGTGGTACAAAGCGCATAAGACGCCGGTACGTTGCGGGCATCCGCGTGCCCGCAGGGCGCAGCCAGCACGGCGACCGGATCATCGACCATGATCGATGTACCGTCGGTAGGGTTATAACCCCACCAACGGTACATTCATGATGCCGGCCTGTTGCTGATGTGACCGCTGCGGCTGGAGTCCCGACCGCCCGGGCGGCGGCGATGCTCAGAAGCCCAGCCGGGCGCGGGCCATCGTGGTCACCTCGCGGAGCTCGTCGATCTTGAGCATCCGGCCGGCCGTCCAGTAGAGCAGCAGCCCGCCGCCGCCGCCGACGGCGACGGTGGCCAGCGACGGCAGCGTGCCCGAGGGGGCCTCGGCGCCGACCAGCACCGACACCGCGATCGCGAAGATCATGCCGGGGATCGCCGCGAGGTGCATCCGCAGCAGGGTGGAGTTGATCCGCTGGTTGTCCAGCCCGCCCACCCGGGGGCTGAGCGACCGCCACAGCCCCACCACCATCACCAGGTTCGAGATCCCGAACCCGGCCGCCACGCCGGCCACGGCGTAGCCAGGCGGCAAGATCGCCAGGGCGGTGAAGCTGCACGCGATCCGCACGGCCATCGAGATCCCGCCGATGATCGCCGGGGTCCGGCTGTCCCGCATCGCGTAGAACACCCGGAGCTGCAGGTTGAACAGCGTGTACGGCAGCAGGCCGAGGGAGAGCACGCCGAACACCACGCCCAGGTACCGGGCGGACGCCGCGGACGTGCTGCCGTGCCCGAACAGCGCCTCGGCCAGCGGGGGCCCCAGCACGGCGAGGATCAGGGCGCCAGGGACGACGATGGCCGACGACAGCCTGGTCGCCGCGGAAAAGTCCCTGGTGACCAGCTTGTGCGCGCCTTCGGCCGCGTGCGCGCTCATCCTGGGCAGCATCGCGGTGATCACCGAGACGCCGACGATCGCGTATGGCAGCTGGAACATCGTCCAGGCGTTGGCGAAGGTCGCGTAGCCTGCCCCGGCACAGCTCGCGCAGACCCGCGCGCCCGCGTTGTTCGACACGATCGTGGTGACCATGAACGAGATCTGCGTGGTGATCACGTAGCCGAGCATCCAGCCGCCCATCCGGCCGATCTCGGAGATCTCGGCGCGCCGGAAGTCGAACCGGGGATGCCAGCGGAACCCGACCGCGCGCAGCGAGGGGATGAGCGCGGCCGTCTGCAGCGCCAGGCCCAGCGTGGTCCCGATCGCCAGCAGCTCCACCGCCCCGGACGAGAGGTTCGCCGGGACCCGGTTCAGGCCCGCGACGGCCACGAACGCGACGCCCACGCCGATCACGACGATGTTGTTGATGATCGGCGTCCACATCGGCGCGGCGAAGCTGCCCCGCGCGTTCAGGATCGCCCCGGCCAGCGAGCCGACGCCGTAGAAGAAGATCTGCGGCAGGAAGAAGTAGGAAAAGATCACCGTCAGGTGGTAGGTGGCGGCGTTCGTGATGCCATGCCCGTAGACGGCCGTGATCGGCACCGCGGCGGCCGTGGCGATCGCCGTGATGATGCCCAGAGCCAGCACGCCCAGGGTAAACATCCGCTGGTCATAGGCCTCGCCCCCGTCGTGGTCGCGCTTGGCGGCGTGCACCAGGAGCGGCACCACCACGGCGGTGAAGATCCCGCCGACGGCCAGGTTGTAGACGGCGTTGGGCACGGAGTTGGCGACGTTGTAGGCGTCGCCCAGGTCCTTGGTGCCCAGCGCGTACAGCAGCACGAATGTGCGCAGGAACCCGGTGAACCTGGAGGCCAGGGTCCCGGCCGCCATGACGCTGCTGGACCGGAACAGGCCGGCCCGGCGCTTGGCGCCGCCGCCGGGCCCGGCGCCCGGTGCCGGCGCGACCTCGAGCGCTTCGAGGCCTGCGGCGTCGGTGTGGCCGGTGGCGAGCTTCGGGTCGGCGGGAGTGCCTGGCTGCTGGCTGAGCGGTG
>JASHPR010000352.1 GCA_030038015.1 Streptosporangiaceae bacterium | reverse complement strand
GAACGCCACGACGAGCGTGCAGCCCAGGCTCGCCGCCACGGACAGCAGGAACTGCCACCAGGTCGCGTCCCCGAACCCGACCAAGGCCGGCATGGCGAATGGGGCGGTGGGGGGCAGATAGGCGAGTACCTTCACCAGCAGCGAGGGGTTGCCCGAGCTGACGCCGATGAGGGAGACGATATAGCCGAAGACGAGGGGCGCGCTCAGTGGCAGTGCCAGGCTTTGCACTTGGTCCTGGCGCTCGGCCAGCGAGCCTGCGGCGGCGTACACCCAGCTGTAGAAGGCATACCCGAGGACCAGCCAGGTGAGCGTGGCCGCCACTACGGGCGGGGCGGCACCGTGCACCAGGCTTGACCCGACCGCCTTGGCCAGCACGAGCGCGAAGGCGACGAGGGCGACTGCCTGGGCCAGGGCGACGGTGCCGATCCCGA
Organism: Streptosporangiaceae bacterium; assembly: GCA_030038015.1. GTDB lineage: Bacteria > Actinomycetota > Actinomycetes > Streptosporangiales > Streptosporangiaceae > JASHPR01. The sequence goes on along the minus strand of JASHPR010000352.1, from coordinate 4,564 downwards.
TGACCTTGCCGGCGAGCAGCTGAATCGGCCGGACCGTGGCGAGCAGGACCTCCACCACCCGGCTTGCCTTCTCTTCCATCACTCCCATGAGCGTCCACGTGAGGTACTGGGTGAGCACGATGAAGATGAGGATCACGCCGATCAGCGCCGTGGCCTCAGACGTCGTACGTGGCGTCTTGCCGGGCTGGATGCTCTCGACTGGCAACGGCCCGGCTGTGGCAACGATGGCCGCTTGCTTCAGGGTCAGGCCCGCCTGGGCGAAGGCGCGCTGTTCACCAAGGCTCAGCGCCACGTCGCGTACGTAGCGCGCCCCGGCGGACGTGTCGGAAGCCGAGATGGGATTCTTCACGAGGATTTTTTCCGTCCCGTCCACCACCATGTCGAGATGGCCGGAGCTGAGGGCCGCTCGTGCCTGCGGCAAGTCGGGTTCGCTCACGAGTTGCACCCTCAATCCCACGCTCTTGGCCAGGTCCTGGAGCTCCGCCGTCAACGATGCCGAACCTGCCACGACACCGACCCTCTTACTCTGAGCTGTTGCGCTGTGGATCGTCGGGATGACGACGGCGGCCGCCACGACAGCAAGGAGGATGAGCGTCACTACCCGGAACAGACGGCTCCGAAGGCGCTCACGGATCTCCCGCCCGGCCACCAGGCCCGTGTCGCCGAAGAGCTTCCGGCCGCGCACTCGCGCCGCGAGCCAGCCGAATGGTGACAGCGACGAACCGCGCTTGCGGCGCAAGCCCAGGCGGATGAGGATGACCACCACCAAGGCAGCGACGATGACTGGGATGGCCTTCATCGGATCACCGCCTCCCGGAAGACCTCCGACAGGCGGCGGCGCTCGAATACAAACTGGGTGACCCGGCCGGCCGCGCGCGCAGCGTCCAAAACGACGTCGCTGTCGGCGGAGTCGTCGAGGATCAGTCGCACCTCGCCCCCTTGCACCTCGGAGACGGTGACCCCGGGAAGGGCGCGTGCCCATGCTCCCTGGCGATCCCCCTCAACCCGAACGGCGAGCCGCCGCGCCCCCTTGGTTGCCAGATCGTCGACGGTCCCGCTCGCCACGAGCCGCCCGTGGTCGATGATAGCCACCGACTCGCACAGGTCCTCGACCAGGTCGAGCTGGTGGCTCGAGAACAACACGCAGCGCCCCGCGTGAGCCTGCTCAACGAGGACCTGGCCGATAACGTCGATGCCGGCAGGGTCCAAGCCGGCAAGGGGCTCGTCAAGCACAAGGGCTTCCGGGTCGTGCACAAGCGCCGCCGCCAGCTGTACGCGCTGCTGGTTGCCGTGCGACAGCGCCCCGACCTTGCTGCTCGCACGATCCGCCACCCCCAGGCGCTCCAGCCACAACCTTGTGGCGGACGCGGCGTCAGCGGCACCCATACCGTGGAGCCGGCCCAGGTACTCGACCTCCTCGGCGACGAGCATGCTTGGGTAGAGGCCCCGTTCCTCGGGCATGTAGCCGAAACGGCGCCGTTCGGCCGGCCCGACCGGCGCCCCGTTCCACCGAACGGAGCCAGCGTCCAAGTCGGTCAAGCCGAAGATGGCCCGCATGGTGGTGGTCTTCCCAGCCCCGTTAGGCCCGAGAAAGCCCACCACCTCGCCTGAAGGGACACAGAAGCTCAGCCGGTCGAGTGCCGTCACGGAAGCGAATCGACGGGTCAGGCCGTCAAGTTCGAGGAGACCGCCCATTAGCGCCCGTTCCGGGCCAGGTGCACGCCGGCGAACGCCAGGCTGGAGTGACTGACTGTCAGCTTGTCCCGGGAGCCGCCTGAATGCCGGGTGACCTTATAGCTGCTGCCGAGCTGCTGCCCCGCTTCGGCCGTCTCGTGCCGGGTTATGGCTCTGGGTATGGTGGCGCTGGGCATTGCGGCCCCTGAATCTCCTCGATGGATCTCCCTTTGCTCTTCCCAGCAGATGCTCACGTGGCGGGCCGTCGGCAGGGGCCTAGGTCCTGTAACGGCGAGGCGAAGGACCACGGCCCTGTCGCATAGCAATCAGGTGGGATTGTACGCGTTTCCCCGGGAGGTTCCAGGCGGTGACCCTCGCATCCGGCCGCCGGCCGACCGTCCCTGAGTCGGCTGTTTCCGGGATGGCGGCCACCGGCGCCTTCCTGCCCACGTCGAACCGTCTCGGAAAGCAGTCCCAAACCATGTGCCGCAAGCGCGTACCGGGACGGTATCCGGGACGAATGGCGCCATGACCACCGCGCCTGCGAGACGGGCTCGGCTGTGGCCGCTGTAGACGAAGACCTAGCCCCGGGAACGGGAGCGCGAGCCGACGCTTCTGCGCTCGCATTTACCCGACCCGGGCGTGCGCAGTGAATAGTCTTGCCTGGCGGCCGCGGCCGGGATCGAACCAGCGACCCCTCGCTTGTAAGTCGGGTATCGCATAGCCGCCGAAGGGTCTGATCTGCCATTCTGATGCGCCGTGACTGATCCTGGCTTACCGCTCGGCGCCGTCACTAATGGCCGTTAATTACCCGGCAATCTTGGTCGTTTCCGGCCGTCCGGTGGACTGCCCCATCCCACGTCGGCCACCATCTGATTCTGAGTGTGGCCGAGAGTGGCCACTGCTCGCCGAGATGCACTGTTCGATCGGGCAAGTGACGCGCATGGGCGGCGCAAACGGTGCGGTCACCCGGTGGCGAACCAGCAGTCGGCCAGCGCGTCGAGTGTGGGCTGGGCGGGCTTGGGCAGCCGCCGCATCCACCATCTGAGATTGCTGTACCTATGCAGGATGCCCCAGGCCAGCAGGCGCCGCCGCAAGCTCGGGCCGAGCTGGTCGTGGTGGTAGCCGTAGGCGGTCAGCGTGCGGGTCAGGAACTGGGCGTCGCCTTCGGCGACGAATACCGCCACGGCGGCGAACTCGTACTCGCGTTCGCCGCGCATGGCGGGCTCGAAGTCGATCAGCCCGGACAGTCGCCAAACCCCGCCCGGGCCTTCGGCGACCAGCAGGTGCTCGCGCATGACCTCGGTGTGCAGCAGCACCGGCACCCCGGACGGCGGCGCGACCGCATCCAGGAACCCGGGAATCTGGTCCGCCCATGCTGCCGGCAGGCCCAGGTCGCGCTGCTCGCTGGCACACTGCGCGCGCTGCCGGGCCAGGAACGCTGGCCAGTCGGCGGGCCACCAGTCCCTGATCGCGGGCGGTGGTAGCTGGTGCAGTGCCCCGATCGTCTCGCCGAGCTGATCGGCCAGCCGGTCCTGGCCTGCGCCGGGCACCTGGTCCCACGCGGTATCCAGCGGGATGCCGGGCAGGCGGCTCATCAGCACATACCCCCACCCGTCGTGTTCTCCAGGCCCATGCACCTGCGGCGTCGGGATCGGCAGCCTTCCCTGCACGGCGGTCAGGACCTCTGCCTCAACCTGCCACGGCGGCCACGTCGTCACGGGCGGGAACAGCTTCAAAACCAGGTCAGCGATCCGGTAGACCGGCCGCGAGCCCGCCGTGTACCTGGTCAACCGTGCCGCGTCAACGCCCGGGCGCTGGCAAGCCGCTCGATACCAGGTCGCAGCGCTGCCTCATCCTGGCGGATTGCCACGAAGGCTTCCTCGGTCGCTGCTGGCGGCAGTCCAGCCATGGTCCCCGACCGTATCCACCAAGAACTGTCAGCGACAACCAGATTCCCGCCACCTCGGCCCGCCCTGGCCCTCCAGTTGTCCGTCACCTCTCCTGTCTTCCTCGATAGGCGCCGGACGCTCCTCGGGCGGGTGATCGAGCTGCGGCCCCTCGAGATGGGCGGGAGTGCACGGGAAGTGCGGGCCACTGTCTTCGGCAATGCTGCTCGCGAGATCACCGAGGATGCCAAGCTGCATGATGTGAATTCACCTGGCCGGCCGTCCTGTGCTCGTCGTTCGCTGACCGGGCCATGACGTTTTTTGACTTTGCCGATCCTGGCTTCTCAGTCACCTCTGATGAGGTGCACCGAGCCAGAGAGAGCTGCTGGTATGCCCATACCAGCTACGGCCTGGCCGTGTTGCGCCACGATCAGGCCAGCCGGCTGATCCGGCATCCCAACCTGCGGCAGGGGAGCTCTGCCTGGCCGACCCGCCACGGCATTACCTCCGGGCTGTTCGCGGACTGGTGGGCCAGCTGGGTGCTCAACAAGGAGGGGGCCGATCATGAGCGGCTACGCAAGCTGCTGAACCCTGCGTTCGCGCGTCGGCCGGTGACCGCGATGGAACCACGCTTCCGGGCGTTGGCAGGCGAGCTGGTGGACTCGTTCGCCGAGCCGGGCCAGTGCGAGTTCATGGCCGAGTTCGCTGAGCCTTATGCGGCGCGCGTCATCACCGCCATGCTGGGCATCCCGGAACCGGAATGGCCGGCGATCGCACGCGACTCGGCGATCTTGGGCCTGGCGATGGGAGTCCAGATCCGCGAGCACCTCGGGCGGATCGAGGACGCGCTGGGCCGGCTCTACGCTTACGCCGATGCGCTGATCGCGGACCGCCGGGCCGCACCGCGGGCGGACTGCGTGACCATGCTGGTCAAGGCGCACGTCGATGACGACCGGCTCAGCGAGGCCGAGCTGCGCGACACGCTGGTGCTGCTGATCTTC
>JASHPR010000351.1 GCA_030038015.1 Streptosporangiaceae bacterium | reverse complement strand
TTCGTGCGGGCCAAGGTCCGCCAGCTCGATTGGCTGACCGGCGGCCTGCCCGGCGTGACGTGGAGCATCATCGCCTGCGACGACGGCTGCCCGGACCGGCCCTCGAGCGCCGACCTCATGACGGAGATCGCGGCGGCCGAGGGCTACCCGGAGGAAGGTCACCGCAGCGTGAGGGTGCTCAGGCTGGCTGAGGTGATCGGGGGTGACACCTCGATCAGCCCCGCATTCGACCGGCTGACCTCGACCGACCAGTCCCGCAAGGGCGGATCGATACTGGCCGGGCTGGCCGCCGCGGTCGGGACCGATCCGGCGCGGGCGAACGGCACCGGCCGGCATGTGGTCTGCTATACCGACGCGGATCTGTCCGCGAACCTGGCCCAGCTGGGCTCGCTGGCGGCGCCGGTGGTGGCCGGTGACAGGGTGGCCGGCGCGCTCGGCCAGCGTTACGGGATCGAGGGGGCGGTGCTGGTCCGGGCCGACGGGCCGGTCACCGAGCCGCACAGCACCAGCGACAAGCCGGACAAGATCATCATCCTGTTCCGCCATTTCGTCCGGGCCTTGCTCATCCCGTCCCTGGCCCACGTGCTCGACACCCAGGCCGGCTTCAAGGTCTTCGACGGGCCCGCGCTCGGCCCGGCCATCCGGCAGATGGCGTCCTTCAACGAGACCTTCGACGTCGAGCTGCTCATCCATCTCGCCCAGCACTACGGGCCACAGGCCCTGGCAGTCGAGCCGATCGTCTTCACCGAGGACTTCGCCGCGACGAACTTCCCCTCCGTCGAGCCCGGGCCGCGCCACCTGGCCATGGTTCAGCAGATCGTGGAACTCTACGACCGGCTCGTCACACCGGTCGTCCCCGTCACTGGCGAGGCGGCGGACCTGCTCACCCTGATCAGGACGCTCGACCTCGACGACTATGTGACCTTGATCGGGCACCTGCGCGCCGAGGACGCCGGCGACCCGGCACTGTTCGGCCGGCGATGGCCCGTGCAGCACCTTCGCGACATCCTCCGCCGCTGACACCGCTATGCGCATCCGCCACCCAGGCATCCGACACGATCGCGCCCCCCGAGAACGAGAGCCATCGGGGGCAGAAGAGTGCGGTTCTGGCGCACCAGATCGGCCAATATGCGGGGTCCTGAGAGGGATGCCGGGCCGGGGGCACAGATCGGGAAACCGGTATCCCAGGGCCCGTGCGGAGGATCCCTGCTCGTGAAGGGGAAGGGTTTACCATGCGACCGCCAGAGTCCGGGCGAGCTGCAACGATGGTGTGATGGCGATCACCTACCGCATCGGCGATGCCACGGCCCCGGATGGCCGGGATCCCGGTGTCATCGCCCACGTTTGCAACGACTCGGGCGGGTGGGGCAAGGGGTTCGTGCTGGCGATCAGCCGCCGCTGGCCCGAGCCCGAGGCGGCGTACCGGAGATGGGCACAAAGCGGCCGGGAGTTTGGCCTGGGGATGGTTCAGCTCGTCAAGGTGGAAGACCACCTCTGCGTGGCCAACATGGTGGCGCAGCACGGTTATGTGAGCCCGGCCAATCCCGTGGCGATCCGCTACGACGCGCTCGCTCGGTGCCTGTCCAAGCTGGCAGGCCGGATCGAGGAGGGAACGGTCATCCACATGCCACGCATCGGCTGCGGGCTCGCCGGAGGGAACTGGGACCAGGTCGAACCGCTCCTCGAAGAACACCTCGCCATGGCCGGGTTCGATGTCCGGGTGTACGACCTGCCTGCCACATAACGCGCTCAGCGACCGGCAGGGCGTGACCGATGGCGAAAATCCAGACTAATTAATCAAGATGCCGGGCCGGGCAAGGCGGGGGCACGATCGCGACCATGGTGTCTTCCTGCTGGCCGCTGGCTGATTTGAGGCTCCCCAGACCCCCGATCTGGGACTGCGCTGGCCCAGCGTGGGTGATCTGCATGCGCTGGCTGACCCGGCCGGCGCCGTGGCGGCGGAGAACTGCCCTCGCCACCCGGCGTGAGCGCGACGGCCTCCCGGTAAGCGTGGATTCACTTGCCCGTGGGTGGCGCGTCGTCCGGGGCCATGTAGGCGCCAATCTGCCGGAAGATCGGGTCGCTCGCGTTGGGCTCTACACCTTGAGAGTTGAACGCCGCGGGCTCGAAGGTCGCGGCCACGGCGATGGCGATCTTCTGGGAGGGAAGGTACGCCTCCGTGGCGCTGTAGCCGCTCACCAGCGGGTTCTGCAGGATCCACGATCCGGCGCGCACCACGCCCAGCCCGTAGTTGTAGGCGGGTATCTGCTTGAAGCAGCTGGGCGCGCAGTTGGCCTGCGGGTGCCCGAAGCCGAGCAGGTTGGGGTCGGTCATCGCGTGGTAGCTCGATCTGGACAGCAGTTCGCCGGTGCCGACGGCCACCGCCGTCTTGGTCAGGTCGTAGATGTTCGTGGTCTCGTTCGCCCCGTCTGGCGTCCCCCATCCGGTGTTCCAGTACGTCGCTTCCTCATAGAAGGTGACCTTGGGCGGGATCTGGAGGGCCCGTTCCCGTTCGGAACTGTACGAGTGCAGCACCGGCTCCGGGATGGCGGACGTTTCGGAACTGGTGGTGCTGGTCAGGCCCATGGGCCCGATGACCTTCTGCTGCAGCAGCGTGGCCAGCGGCTTCTTCCCGATGATGGACAGGATGTGCCCGAGGATCATGAAGTTGGTGTGCGAGTAGCTCCAGTTCGTCCCCGGTTTGAACTGGACCGGTCGCCGGAAGGCGTAGTTGAGCCGCTGTTGATAGGTGAAGATCTGGAACGGGTTGGCATTGAAGGCCGCCGTCCAGGCCGGATCAGTCTCAAAATCGGGATATCCGGAGGTTTGGTTGGCCAGCATTTTGAGCGTGACCTTATTGGCCTCCGGCAGCGCCGGAACCCACCGGTTGATGGTGTCGTTCAGGCTGACCTCGTGCTCGTCGACGTACTCCATTAGCAACGTGGCCACGTAGGCGAAGGCGACGGCGCCATTGCGGAAATGCATAGCCGGGGTGGCCGGCTCCCCGGTCAGCGACGACCCGAACGCCTGCGTGGTCACGACCTGGTCGCCCTTGGTGACCCGCACGATGACCGCCCGCAGATGATAGGTCGTCATCGCTTTGCGGACGATGGCGGCGATGCCTGACGCCTGCGGGGACAGCGATGCGGCGGTCGTTAAGCGAGTGGTCGTTGCTGTGGTCGCTGCGGGTGAGCACGCCGTGAGCCAGACCGCCAGCGCGGCGACGGCGGCACCGGCCAGGCCAGGCCCCTGGATGGGCCAGCGCCATCCAATCTCAGGCTTTTTTACCATCTTCCCAGTTTCCAGTTTCCGCATAGGCCAGTTATCGCTCGGCCAATCGTCGCGCTGCCCAGGCGAAGTCCAGAACGGCGGCCCGTCTTAAAGCGCCAGGCGAATACCATCATGCGCCAGCCCGTCACCCAGGGAAAAGCCGCCACGCCACAGCGATCCGGAACGGCAAGACCAGGAACGACAATTCGACCTGGTACATGCTGTTTCCGTGTCCATCAGGAGTTTGCGCAAGTTCCGCTTCAGGCTGTCGCGAGCAACGGCAGCCATGACCAACTAACTAACTAATACGGCAGCTGTAGTTCGTGACCGTGGGATGTTGGCGCAGGTCAGACCTGAGCCGTCCCGAGTTCTTTTGGCTCCATCCTGGTGGGTTGAGGCTTGAGCCCTGCGGCGTTGTTCGCGTCCGGTCTGGCCTTATACGTCCCGGGTCAGACTCCGGCGGGCTCCTCGGTGGGTTCGCCGGTGGGTGTGTCGCCCAGGTCGTCCAGCTTTGGGCTGAGACGGCCCGGCAGCAGCAGGCAGAGCAGGAGGGCCGCGGCGGCGAACGCTGCGGACCACCAGAAGGCGTCGCCGAATCCTGAGGCCAGCGCGGCGGTTGTGTGCGCGCCGGCGGAGGTGCGCTGCAGGATCATGATGAGCAGCGCGATGCCCGCGGAGCCGCCGACCTGCTGGGCGACTCGGCTGATGCCCGCACCTTGGGAAATCTCTTCGGGCTTGAGTCCGACGAAGGCGGCGCCCATGATCGTGATCA
>JASHPR010000350.1 GCA_030038015.1 Streptosporangiaceae bacterium | reverse complement strand
GGAGCGGCTTCTGCCGCTCCTTGATCCCACCAGCGCCTGACTGCACTGTCCCGCGGGTGACGCAGTGGGAGCACCAGCTGTACGCCGACCGGGACCTGGATGCCCAGCGGCGCCGCAGCGGGTGGCCGGGGAGCCAGGCGGCCTCCGCAGGGCCCAGCCCGTGCCAGCGTCAGCAGGATGGTTCGCCCGCGCCTCTGTGGTCAGCCACCCTGTGCGGCTGCGCGATGGGTGAGCAGGGCCCGGCGGTGACATCGTCATCGCCCGGCGGCGGTGTCCGGCTGCGCGTGTGGCTGCCGGAGCGCCCCGGTCAGCTGCCCGGCGGTGCCCGCGCCGCCGTTGGCGGCGTGGTGCCGGTGACCGCGTTCAGGCTGTGGCTTGTCAGGAGGGTGTGTCCGTTGCCCGCCACGGCGGGCCTGGTTGCGGTGGGGATGGTCTGGACGACGTGGGGAGCCGATCTCGTCCGGGCCTGGGAAGCCCATCTGGCCGTCAAGCCCGCCTTGGCGCTTCCGGGAGACCTGTGGGGAACGCTGGCCGCAGCCCGCCGCCTTGTGCACCTGGATTTTGGTGGCCTGTACACCCCGCCCACCCGTTTGGTCGGTTTTCCCGGCGCGGCCCTGATCCTTGTTCCGGTCGTTGCTGTCATCGACGCCGCGGGACTTGGGCTGGCGGCTCCGAGCGCGCAGAACCTCCATCCTGGCGCGTGGCTGCTCGCCGGACCCTATGAGATGGCTCTGTCCGGCGTGGCGCTGTTCGCCGCCGACGCGGTTGCCGAGCGCCTGGGGGCGGCCCGGTCGAGGCGAACGCTGCTCGCCGCGGCCGGGGCGGTTGCCCTGGGGGGCGTCTCGCTGGTATGGGGTCATCCGGAGGATGCGGTGGCGGTGGCGCTGCTGTTGTCCGGCGTCCTGGCGCTGTCGGACTCAAGGACCGGACGATCTGCGTGGCTTACCGGGGCGGCGCTCGCCATCCAGCCGCTCGTTCTTCTGGCGGTCCCGATGGTCTTGGCGGTGGTTGAACCCAGGCGGGCGGCCGGCTATCTCACCAGGGCGGCTGCCCCTAGCGCGCTGCTGCTGGGTGCCGCCGCCGCGGCGAACTGGACGGCCACCGTCAAGGCGGTGACCAGCCAGCCCAACTGGCCGGCCATCGATCACCCCACCCCGTGGACCTCGCTTGCCCCGCACATGAGCAACGGCGCGGTTGCCGCCGGTCCCTCCCGGGCGCTGGCCATCCTGCTGGCCTGCGGATGCGCGCTCATCGTCCGGCGCCGGTGGCGCGTGACCCGGCAGATGGCCGGGTGGAGCCCTGAATTCCTCGGCGAACTGCTGTGGTGGGTGGCCGCGGCATTGGCGATCCGCTGCGTGTTCGAGCCCGTGATGGTCGCCTACTATTTGTGGCCGGCCCTGGCGGTCGCGCTGGTAACGGCATCGAGCAGCTGGTCACGCCTGGTCGCAACCACGCTCGCCGCCGTGACCCTTATATTCGTCTCAGGGGCCGGGTGGCGGGGTCCGTGGAGCTGGTGGGCACTGATGGTCGCGGGGCTGGGCCTGACCCTCTTCCTCGCACGCATCCCGCGACGCACGACGCCATCACAAGCAGCGGGACCGGCAGCGGCACTGCCCTGCTCCGCCAACCGCGCTGCCTCCGGGCAGCCGCCAGACGCGGTCCCGCAAGCACCTAAACCCGCAAAGACGCCATGCTGATGAGGATGTGCGCGAGCAGGCCTGCCTGCCATCCGCGGCCGGGCTGCCGGGCGCAGGCTGCACGATCACGGCATCGCGGTCAAGGCCAGATGACCGGCCGGGGGCACGCCCGGCCCGGGCACCGCACGGGGCCGCGGGTCCCTGATCGACGCGGTCATCGCCGGCCGCTAGCTGAACCCCGGGTCGCCGCCACGTGGTTCGCCGTGTGCCACTGCCGCGGCGGCCACGCCGGCCCTGGGCGCAGCCGAAACCGCCGAGCCAGCCGGCATCGAAGCCCCGGCCCCCCGGCCTCCCTGCGTCGCCGCCCTGGAGCTTGCAGGCACGTCACCTGGTTACCCGCCCGCATCGACCGGCTTATCGTGAACGACCCGCGAGGATCAGAAGCATGCGGCCCCGCGCGTGGGCTGGCGGCCGGGAGTGAGGAAGATGTGGTGGGCTAGGCGTCGCGGCTGGCGGCTGATGGTGATGGCAATTCTGGTGGCGGCGGCAGGCTGCGGCGCCCGGGCGGCGCCGCGGGCCGCGGCTGAAGCTGTTGCCTTGGCAGCCGGGCGGCAAGCGCTCGCTGTCTTCGGCGGCCCGCCGGTGGGTTCGCTGGGTGTGGTTGGTCCTGGCCAGCTATGGGTGCTAGACGGTGACGGTCTGTTCCTGAGCAGCGACGGCGGCGGGCGCTGGCAGAGGGTTGCGCCGCCAAGTGCCGGGGATCCGCTGGCTGACTACATGGCCATTGACTTCCTCAGCCTGCGGCACGGATGGGTCGTTGCCAGCAGGGAGAGCAGCCTGCAAGTCGACCGAACCGCCGATGGAGGGTCAACCTGGCAGTCCGTCTCTTTGCCCGCGTCGCTGTTTCCCAGCGGCTGGAACAGTGCCGAGGTGAGTTTCATTGACGGATCGGACGGATGGGTCCTGGTCCAGCCGTCGCGCAGTCAGCCGCAGCGATCCGTTGTGCTCTCCTCAACTGACGGTGGCGCCCACTGGGCGGC
>JASHPR010000349.1 GCA_030038015.1 Streptosporangiaceae bacterium | reverse complement strand
TTCCGCCCGCCCGTTCCCCCGCCGCCCCGGCGCGACATGGTCCGGGCGGACCGGGTGTACCTCGGCTGGCAGTACGCGCCGCTGCATCCCGACCCCGGCCCGATGCCGCGCCGGCCGCCGCCGCCCGCGGCGGAACAGGTCAACCCCGGCTGGGTGGACGCCCAGCGCCGCGAGGAACGCCGGCTGAGCCGGCCGCGGAAGGTGACGTGCGCGGCAGCGGCGGGCGCGGCCTGCCTGCTGCTCGCGCTCGGGCTGACCGGCCTGCTCAACTACTGGCTCACCGGGCTGGGCACGGCCGTGTGCCTGGCCGTGGCCGCGGCCAGCGGGCGCGGCGTGTGGCAGGGCGAGCAGGACCTCGCCGGACGGCTCGCGGCCGAGGAGCAGCGGGTCGAGAAGATCCGCGAGGTGCAGCGCGCGCGGCTGGCGGCGCGGCAGGAGCTGCACGCCCGGCAGGTCCGCGCATGGGAGGCGCGCCGCCGGGCGTTCGGCCGGCAGCTGCACTGGTACGCGGTGTCGCTGCCCGGCGAGATCGACCGGGTGGACGTGGCCGGCGGCACGCTGGCCGGATGGTCGGCGCTGCTCACCATGGTCGCGGCGCCGCGGCTGAACGCCGGCGGCGACGTGACCGTGCTCGACCTCACCGAGGGCGCGGTCGCCCGGGACCTGCTCGCGGTGGCCCGCCGGATCGGGATCGAGCCGCTGGTCTGGGTCCTGCCCGGCGACCTGCCCAGGCTCGACCTCGGCACCGGGCTCGACGCCGACGCGCTCGCCGACGTGCTGGCCGCCACGGTCGCGGCCAGCGACCAGGGCACGAGCCCCGACGCCGCTGCCGGGTCGGCCCACGCGGACGGCGCGATCCTGCGCCGGGTGCTCGGCGTGCTCGGCCCGGGCGCAACCATCGCCCAGGTCGCGGCGGCGCTGCGGGTGCTCGCCCAGGTCGGCGACCCACGCGAGGACCTGCAGGCCGGACTGCTGACCGCGGGCCAGTTCGACCGGCTCTCGGCCCTGTTCGGCCGCGCGGCCGCGGACCGGGTGGTGATCGACCGGGCGTGGGCGATCGAGTCCCGGCTGCGGAGGCTGGACCGGCTCGGGTCGGCGGCGGCGCCGTTGCCGCCGGCCAGGCTGCGGGTGGCGTGCCTGGACCGGCGGGTCGGGGCGCTGGGCAACCGGGTGCTCGGCACCTACCTGACGGTGGCCCTCACGCACATGCTGAGGCAGGCCCCGGCCTGCCCGCGCTGGCAGCAGACCCTGTGCCTGCTGGGCGCGGAGAAGCTCGGCGCCGAGGTGCTCGACCGGCTGGCCGATGCCTGCGAGATCTCGGGCACCGGGCTCGTCGTCGCGTACCGCTCGATCCCCGGGCACGTCAAGGAGCGGCTTGGCCGCGGCAACGCGGCGGTCGCGTTCATGCGGCTCGGCAACGCTGAGGACGCCAGGGTGGCCAGCGAGCACATCGGCACCGAGCACCGGTTCGTGATCAGCCAGCTCACCGACACCGTGGGGATGTCCCTCACCGAGACCGCGGGTGACTCGTACACCAGCACCGTGGGCACCGCCGACTCGGTGGCCGACTCGGCATCGGTCAGCGAGAGCCACGGGTCGCAGCGCGGCCGCGGGCGCACCCGGCAGGAGCCGTTCGCGCCGTTCGGCCACTTCACCGGCTCGCAGAGCAGGGACTCCAGCCGGTCGCACGGCACGTCGGACTCGCGCTCGGTCACCGCGGGCATCAGCTCGAGCACGGCATGGGGGGTCAGCACGTCCGCCGCGATCGGCGCCACCTCGTCGGTGGCCCTCACCGCGCAGCGGTCCCGTGAGTTCCTCGTGGAGCAGCACGAACTGCAGCGCCTGCCGCCGAGCGCGGTGATCGTCAGCTACGCGTCGCCGGACGGGCGCCGGGTGGTGCTCGCCGACGCCAACCCCGGCATCATCGCGCTTCGCACGTCCACCCTGCTCAGCCTCGACGAGGCGGTGGCGGCTGAGGCGGCGGGGCACGCGCCAGGAACGGGCGCCGGCCTGCCCGACGCCGGGCCGGCCAGCGAGGAGCCACCGCCCAACCTCGGCCCCCCGCCCGAGCGCCTCGACTGGCGCCGCCCGCGCTGAAGCCGGCGCCGCGCCCCGTCCCGGTCCGTGCCGCTACACTGCTGGCAGCGAAGGGGAGTAGCTCGCTGCCGGCCGCATCGTCAGGACGGCCCGTCAGGGCCCGGTGCCCGGGGCGCGGCGCGATTGCGCGGCGCTGAGCAAGACCTTCGGCCGCGGTAGCCAACTGCCGCGCCGGAGGCTCGCCTGCCCCCGGGCGCGGTCCTGACACGCAAGGGACATCCCGGGTGAGCCTCGCCGTCAGCGCCACCGCCTTCGGGCTCGTATTACCGGCCGAGCTGCCGGACAAGACCGCGATGGCCAGCCTGGTGCTCGGCACGCGGCACCGCCCGGTTCCGGTATTCGTGGGGGGTGCGGCCGCTTTCGCCGTTCACGTCTGCGTGGCGATCGTGGCGGGCGGCATGCTGTCCCTGCTGCCGCGATGGCCGCTGGACCTGGTCGTCGCGGCGCTCTTCCTGGTCAGCGCGTTCCTGCTGTGGCGTGGCACTCCCGCGCGGGACGACAACGGGGAAGCGGCTGGCGATACCGTCCCGCCCGGCTTCCTGAGGATCTGCGCTGCCAGTTTCGGCGTCGTCGTCGTGGCCGAGTTCGGCGACCTGACGCAGATCGTCATCGCGAACCTCGCCGCCCGGTATCACGACCCGTTGTCGGTGGGCGTCGGCAGCGTGCTGGCGCTGTGGACCGTGGCGGCGCTGGCCGTCACCGGCGGCCGCGGCCTGCTGCGGGTGCTCCCGATGCGCCTGATAGCCAGGCTCGCGGCGGCCGCCATGACCGCCATGGCCGTCGTGACCGTGATCAGCGCTGTCGCCGCCTGACGCCCCCTTCAGGCGGGCTGCCCGCCGGAATATACTTCTGTTTACGAAGCTATATGGGTGATCGTCGGCTGGCGCGTGCGTGAGCCCCCCGAACGGAGCGTCCCTTGGACAGCAACACCGGCCCCGACGCGCCGCTCCCAGGCCGCGACCGCGCGCTGCTGCGCCGTGGGCGGATGCTGGAGGGGATCACGCTCGGCTGGAACGCTGCCGGCATCGTGGTGCTGGCCATCGCGGCGGTCAGGGCCCGATCCGCAGCGCTGGCCGGCTTCGGGCTCAACTCGCTGATCGAGATCGGTGCCAGCGTGGTCGTGCTCTGGGAAGTGTCCGCCGCCGGGGAGCGCCAGCGCCGCGCGCTGCGCCTGATCGGCGGCGCGTTCCTGATCCTCGCTGCCTGCCTGGCCGCCCAGTCGGGCGTCGTGCTGGCCACCGGGTACCACCCGGGTCCCAGCCTGCTCGGCATCATCTGGACGGCGGCGACGGCGGCGGCGATGTTCGCCCTCGCCAGGCTGTGGTGGGCGGACCCGCTGGCCGCGCTGGTCATCGTGTCCTATGCGCTCAGGGAGGCCAGGGAGATCTTCCTGCCCGGGCTGCTCGCGCCCGGCGGCATGGCCAAGGCGCGGGAAACGCCGTGACGGATACGCCGCGCCAGCGGCGCCACTCGCGCCTGCCGCACCGGCGGCGCCACATGGGCCGGCAGTACCCGGCGGAGCGGGTGCGCGTCCCGCCGCCGCTCATCAGCCGCAGGCTCCCGTCCGGCCGCGGCGCCACCGAGCAGCCCAACGCGACCGGTGACGGCGACGCCGCGCTGACCCCGGTGTTCTGGCTGATGGTCGTGGCCACCGGCGTCGCGGCCGGGCTGTTCGGCGACCTGATGATGCTGATCCTGTTCAGCGTCCAGCACCTCGCGTTCGGCTACCACACCGGCTCCCTGGAGGCCGCGGCCGAGCGCGCCTCCGACTTCCGGCGGCTCGTGGTGCTGCTGTCCGCCGGGGTGTTCGGCGGCATCGCCTGGTTCCTGCTGCGCCGCTACACCGCGGGCGAGAAGTCGGAACTCGACGACGTGGTGTGGGGCGAGGGGCAGCGGCTGTCGTTCCGCCGGTCGCTCGGCACGTCGGTCATCTCCGAGGTGGTCATCGGGATGGGGGCGTCGATCGGCAGGGAGAACGCGCCGAAGCTGATGGGCGGGGCGTCGGCCAGCGTCCTGGCGGGCTTGGCCAGGCTGACCCCGGCGCAGCGCAGGCTGCTGATGGCGTGCGGCGGTGGCGCGGGCCTGGCGGCGGTGTACAACGTCCCGCTCGGCGGGGCCCTGTTCACGGCCGAGGTCATGCTGGGCACGATCAGCGTGCCCGTCGTCCTCCCGGCGCTCGCCTGCTCGTGGATCGCCACGGCCACGGCATGGCTGTACCTGCCCGACCGCGCGACGTACATGGACATCCCCGGCTACCGGTTCACCATGCCGCTGCTGGTGTGGGCGCTGCTGGCCGGCCCGGCGATCGGGGTGGTCTCCTGCGGCTACATCCGGCTGATCGGATGGGTCTCCCATCACCAGGCCCGCGGCCGGGCCGCGCTGTTCGCCCCTGCCGTCGCGTTCGGGATCCTTGGCCTGGTCGCCTTCGCGTACCCGCAGCTGCTCGGCAACGGAAAGGACATGGCCCGCGACGCGTTCCTCGGCGCGGACGGGCTCACCCTCCTGCTGGCCCTGCTCGCCCTCAAGCCGCTGGTCACCGCGCTGTGCCTGGGCAGCGGGGCGTCCGGCGGCCTGTTCACCCCGACGCTGAGCACCGGGGCGGTGCTGGGCGGCGCGGCGGGGATCGCCTGGAGCCTGGCCTGGCCGGGCTCGCCGGCCGGCGCCTACGCGCTCGTCGGCGCCGCGGCGATGCTCGGGGCGGCCATGCAGGCGCCGCTGGCCGGCCTGGTCCTGATCCTGGAACTCGCCCACGGGGGCTTTGCGATCGCGATCCCGATGATCGCCGCTACCGTGACGGCCACGGCCGTCGCGCGCTACATCGACGGCTACTCGATCTACACGGCGCGGCTGCGCGCCCGCCCCGGCCAGCCTGCCGGCGGGGCGGCGGGCGGTTCCCCGCCTGCCGTCACGGCGCCGGCGCACAAACGCCAGACCGCATAGACCCGGCGCACACCGGGCCCCCCGCTCGCCGGGGGGACCGGAAGCCGCCCGGCCCGCGATCACCAGCGGGCCGGGCGGCCCCGGCCCTGGCTGGCGTAACCTCGCAGTCGGGCGGGAACGCCGTCACCGGAATCTGCCGCAGGGAGGGTGCCGATGATCCAGATGGCGGATCAGACGATGTCCGCTGGCCTGCCCGCAGTGATGACGCTGGGCGGCACTGCGCTGCCGCTGGTGGGCCGGGCACGGGTGTACGCCTGCGGCATCACGCCCTATGACGTCACTCATCTGGGCCATGCGGCCACCTTCGTGTGGGTGGACACGCTTGCCCGGGTGCTGCACGCGGGCGGTGCCGAGGTGATCGTGTGCCGCAACGTGACCGACGTGGATGACGTGCTGCTGGCCGCGGCGAGCCGGGCTGGCGCGCCGTACGACCGGTTTGCCGCGATACAGCAGTTCTACTTCGACCGCGACATGGCCGCGCTCGGGGTTGCGCAGCCGGTGATCCAGCCGCGGGCTCATGCCTACGTCGGCCAGGTAATCGAGCTCGCGGCGGGGCTGCTTGCCCAGGGTGCCGCGTATGAGCGGGATGGCCACGTGTACTTCCGCGGCGCCTCCACCGCGGGGCGGGCGGTGCCGGACTCCTCGGTGGCGTTGCGGCTGGCGGCCGAGTACGGGGACAACCCGGCCGACCGCCGCAAGGATGACCCGTTCGACGTCGCGGTGTGGCAGGCGTCACGCGATGAAGAGCCGGCCTGGGCCAGCCCGTGGGGGCCCGGTCGGCCGGGCTGGCACGCCGAGTGCGCGGCCATGGCACTGCACGCGTTCGGCCCCGCGGTCGACGTTCAGGCCGGCGGCGGCGACCTGCGCTTCCCGCACCACGCCTACCAGGCGGCCCTCGCCGAGGCGCTCACCGGCGTCGTGCCGTTCGCCAGGGCCCGGCTCAACGCCGGAACCGTCCGCGTGGCCGGGGCGAAGATGGCCAAGTCCGCCGGCAACCTCGTGCTCGTCACCGACCTGCTCCGGGACTACCCGGCGGCGGCGATCCGGCTGCTGATCCTGGACCGCCGGTGGGACCGTGACTGGGACTACGAGCCTGGTGCCCTGGAAGCGGCGGCGGCCACGCTGGAGCGGCTGCAGGCCGCGGCCGGGCGCCCGGACCGCGGCGCGGCCGGACACGGCGGCACGGCAGTGGCCG
Organism: Streptosporangiaceae bacterium; assembly: GCA_030038015.1. GTDB lineage: Bacteria > Actinomycetota > Actinomycetes > Streptosporangiales > Streptosporangiaceae > JASHPR01. The sequence continues at coordinate 122 of JASHPR010000349.1, read as the reverse complement.
CCATGCGGGCGGGGCTCGAAAACGATCTCGACGTGCCAGCCGCGCTCCGCGTCGCAGAGGAAGAGCAGGGCGGCCAGGCCGCCCGCCGCCTCGGTTCGCTGCTGGGACTGTGGTAGCCGCCG
>JASHPR010000004.1 GCA_030038015.1 Streptosporangiaceae bacterium | reverse complement strand
CCGGCCACGCCGCGCGGGCCGCACGGGCCACGCCGCGCGGTTCCACACTAGTCCGGTTGACGATATACCGGCAGCCGAACTAGTGTGGCCGGCATGCCGGACCAGTTACTGATCTCTGAGACGCTGGGCCGCGAGCAGGGACGCCACGGATCCCGGTGGCGGAGCGCCGCGTTCCTGCTTGTGCTGCTGGGGGGCCTGGCGGTCACCGTTTTCGTGCTCGTGGCGATCGTGAGCCCGGCGGCGGGCGCGGCTGGCGGCTGCGGTGGCGGCTGACGGCGCCGCCGTGGTGCCGGCCGCCCCGCGCCAGTGTGCCGCCTCGCGGTTCTGGCTGGCGGCCACCTTGCTGCTGACCCTGGCCGCGTTCGCCGCGGCGGTCGCGCTTGCGCCGCCGGCTTCCGCCCCGCCCGCCCGCGGCCTGGCCTGGCTGCTGTTCACCGGTTCGCCGGTGCACGTCGCAGCCACCGGATGGCTGTACACGCTGCCGGATGTCCGGGGGCACGCCCGCCGGCACCCGGGCAGGTTCGCGGTGCTGCCCGCCGCGCTCATCCTGGCGGCGGCCGCGGCGGCGGCCGTCATCTCCCCGGCGGCGATGGCCTGGTGCCTGCTGCCGTATTACGCCTGGCAGTTCTGCCACTTCGCCAAGCAGAACCTGGGCATGGCGGCGCTGGCCGCCTCGTCGCGGCGGCTCGCCCCGCTCCGCCCGGCCGAGCGGAGGGCGGTGATCGCCGCCGGCTACGCGGGCATCGCCGCGCTGATCGCGCGGCCCAGCCTGCTCCAGCTCCGGGTGGGTCCCGGGCCGGGCTGGATGTACCCCGCGGCAGCCGCGGTCTTCGCCGGGGCGGTGGGGACGGGCGTCGTCGCCATGGTACGGCGGCGGGGCGACGGCGTCCCGTTCAAGATGGTCTATCTGAGCTCGCTGTGCTTCTTCGCCCCGGCCTTCGCGTTCCGGTCACCCTACGCGGCGGTCGGCGGGATGACGATCGCGCACGGGCTGCAGTACCTGCTGCTGGTCGGGCTGGCAGCGGCGGGCGGCGGGCAGCCGCCCGGGCGGGCGGTGCGGCTGGCGGCCCTGGCCAACGTGGCACTGATCGGCGGCGCCGTGCTCAGCGCCGCTTCGCACCTGCACGGGGCCGGGCCGGCCGGGCGGCTGGCGTTCGGCGGGTACCTGGGCGCGGTGATGGCGCACTTCGTCATCGACGCGGGCCTGTGGCGGCTGCGCGACCCGTTCCCGCGGGCGTTCCTCGCCTCCCGGGTGCCCTGGCTGGTGCCCGCGAGGCCGCCGGCGGCCGTAATTCCGGCTGCCGATCGATCGGCGGCCGAACTAAGATGACCGGCGTGGCAGGTTCAAAAGCCGGCCGGGAAGCGGCGGCGCTCGGCACCTTCGGCAGGTACGCCGGGCCGGCGACGCTGATCCTGTCCAGTCTCGCCGACGGGCCCAAGCACGGGTACGCGCTCACCAAGGACGTCGAGGCGTTCTCCGGGGTCAGGCTCGCTCCTGGCACCCTGTACGAGGCGCTGAGCCGGCTCGAGGCGCAGGGGCTCATCGAGGCGCTGGAGAGCGAGGACCGCCGCAGGCCGTACCGGCTCACCGCCGCCGGGGCCGCGGCGCTCCGGGCGCACCTGGATGACCAGCGCCGCGTCGCCGACGTCGGGCTGCGGCGGCTGGCCAGGGGCTGGAGCACGTCGTGACGGCCGGCCGCGCGGCGTCCGCGAGGCGGGCGGCGCGGCTGCTGCGCTGGTATCCGGCTTCGTGGCGGGACCGCTACGGCGCCGAGTTCACCGAGCTGCTCATCGCCGAGTTCGCCGAGCAGCCCAGGTCGTGGCGGCGCGCCGTGGACGTGGCGCGCGGCGGCCTGCTCGCCCGGCTCGCCTGCGCGGGCCTGGCCGGTCACCGCCTCGAGCCGTCGGAGCAGGCGCGCGCGGGCCTGGCCACGGCGGCCTGCTCGATGGCCGCCTTCCTCGCCTTCGGCGTCGCGATGTGGGCGCAGCTCACCATCGCCTGGGAGTGGGCGCCGCCGTCCGGCGCCGCGACCAGGATCGGCATGGTGGCGATGTCCGCCGCGGCGGCGCTGCTCGCCGTGCTCGCGCTGGCGGCCGCTGTGCCCCTGTTCTGGGTCGCCGCGCGCCGCGCGGTGTGCCATCGGGCACGGCGCCTGAACGGGCCCCTGCTGCTCGCCGTGGCCGGTGCCGTGGTGCTCGCCGCCGGCAGCCACCACTTCCAGAACGGCTGGCCGGGAACGGGCGCCCTCACCGGGGCCCAGCGGGGCCTTGTGCCCGGCGGCGTGGCGGCGTTCAGCTGGGCTGCCACGCTGTCGGTCTCCTCGTACTGGGCGCACCCCGCGGCCCTTGCCGGGTTCCCCGCCGGGGAGATCGCCTGGATGGCGGTGAGCCCGCTGGCGCTGTCCGCCCTGGCCGTCGGCGTGGCCGGGATGGTCCGCAGGGCCGACCTCTCACCGCGGCTGCTGCGCTATGAGGCGCGGCTGGCGGGCGCGGCCGGGGCCGGGATGGCCGCCTTCCTGGCCGGCGGCTGCTGCTGGGTCCTAGCCGATAGCTCCCGTCCTGGGCTGTTTCACGCGGGCGCCATCGACGTCGCCAGCCTGGCCGTTATGATGCTGGCGCTTTCTGTGGCACGGCTGGCCACCGGCCGGGCCTCGGAGTGTGTGCTTGGGTCGCGGCCGCCCTGCTGAGCCGCGGCACGGCCGTGACCCAGCCGTGCATAGCCTGGGCGGTAGCCGGAACCGGCGGGAAAGAACGGTCTCACACGGTAAAGGGCAGGACAGTGGAAGACACGTGGGGGGCCCGAGACATTCCGGTGCTCAGGTCGGTCGTGGAACTGCTGGATCACAGCTACATGGTCACGGTCAGCGACATCGCCGAACGGACGGGGCTCGAGCTTGCCGAGGTCGCGCGGTCCCTGGACGCGATGGACCCGACCTTCCTGGACTTCCGCAAGACGGAGACCGGCGGCGATCCCAGGTTCTGGTATGTGAACAGGGTGACCCCTGAAGCCCGCAGGGCGGTTGGCCAGTGGCCGACCGCCGAGGGCCTGATCGACCGGCTGGTCAAGGCGTTCAGCGACGCGGCCGACCGCGAGCCGGACGCTGAGCGGCACTACCAGCTGCGCCAGGCGGCGGGGCTCCTCGGGGAGACCATCCGCGACGTCGCGGTTCAGGTCGCAGCCACCATCGTCGCGCCTGCCAGCGGGGCGGCTTCTCCTGGCGCGCCCGGGCCGGCTGGCGCGCCCGGGCCGGCTGGCGGCGCTGGGGCCGCAGATGCCGCGGGCGATCCGGATCGTGCGGGGTCCGAGGAACGCGCCGGCTGACGCCCCCTGCCGGCCCGCCGGTAACAGTCCGGTCTCATCTCCTCGGTAATTCGGACTCCGGTAGCTAATTGCCGCACGGGCACTTCTTATCCATTCACAGGCTGTAATCCCGGATCAGGCTGGCGACGTCCTACTGTCAGGCGCCGTGGTGGGCATGAACCGATGTTTGCGCTCACATGGCATCGGGGTGATCCGAGGAGGAATCTGGCATGAGACCGAACCGGCCGCCGGGTGTGGCCAGCAACGCTGAACCGGCCGGGTGCCATCGCGGCGGGGCTGGCGTCGTCCGGACGCTGTCGGTGGCGGCTGTGGCGGCAGCGGCTCTCGCGCTAGGGGTACTGCCTGCGACCGCCGCGACCGCGCATGCCGCGGCCAAGCACGCGTCGAAGACCACCGTGTCGGCCCCGAAGACTGCCTACACCCATACAGACGTGAAGCTGTCCGCGACCGTGAAGGGGTCGGGCAAGACCCCGACCGGGACGGTCACGTTCTGGCTCGGGACCAAGAAACTGTGCCGCGGGACCTTGTCCAAGGGCGCGACGTTCTGCGAATACAAGTTCGCCGACCCGGCGACGAAGAGGATCACGGGCAAGTACTCCGGCGACGCCACGCACAAGGTGTCCTCGGGCACGGCCACGATCGCCGTCACGAACAAGCCCACGACCGGCGGTGGTGGTGGCGGCGGCGGCGGCGGGCCGATCGCCACGACCACAAACATCACCAACCCGGCGGCCGACGTTTATGCCCACGCGGACGCCGGTACCACGGTCACCCTCACAGCAACCGTGACCCCGAACACTGGCGACTCGGTTCCCACAGGAACCGTAGCGTTCACGCTGATCAAGTTCACCGGCACGCCGCCGCCGAACCTTGAGTGCACTACCACGCTGGTGGACGGGAATGCTGCGTGCAACGTGACGCCCGCGGTGGGAACCTGGGGATTCGTCCTCTACGAGGCCACCTACACGCCTACTGCCGGCAGTGAGTGGACTGCTTCTAATTCGACGGAGTATCCGGGGGACCCCGAACACAAGCTTGTCACCTGGGACATCACGGCGACCGCGTTGACGTTCAGCCCGGCGACGGCCACCGTGGGCGACCCGGTGACTCTGACGGCCGACGTGACCGACGAGCCTATGGACGCCCTCGCCTCGGCTTACGGCGGTCCGGACCTGGTGAACTTCACGATCGGCGGCGTCGCGATTCCCGGGTGCACCGGTGTCGCCGTGACCGACCCGTCGGACGGCCCGGACAACATAGCGACCTGCACCTACACGCCAACGACAGCAGGGCCGGTCACGATCACGGCCGCCTACCAGGGCGACGACTACGCGCTGCCGTCGTCCGACACGGAGACTCTGACCGTCAATTCCTGATCAGTATCCAGACAGCCGCCGGGCCGTCCTTCTCTGCGGGGCGGCCCGGCGCCGTTTGGGCCCGGCTGCGGGACGGTTTTTATACCTTCCGGCCGTCCGGTCAGCCCGGCCGTCGGCCGCGTCCGCTCGCGGCAGGCCCGCTGCACAGCAGAGCCTGACCGCCGGCTCCGGGACCGTCCGGAAACTGGGTCCCGGACCGGCGGCGAGCGGCCCTAACCCAGTCAGGCTGCCGATCGGGTGTCCATGCCTGGCTGGTGCCGGATGCCTTTACGACCGCGGAGTTGCTGAGCATCTGGTCGTCCGAGATCAGCGCTCTCACCTGGAAAATGCGGTCCCCGGTTGCTGGTCACGACCGCAGGGCCGCCTGACGACCTTGGGGTAGCTTGAGCCTCGTGCGCGCGGCTGTGCTGCATGCTCCCGGCCAGCCACTGGTCTTTGAGGATCGGCAGGATCCTCGGCCGGTGGGCACCGAGCGGGTTGTGCGGGTCCTCGCGGCCGGGGTGTGCCACTCCGACCTGCACATGATCGATGGCGCCGTCGGCGGCCCGCTGCCGCGGGTCCTTGGCCATGAGATCGCTGGCCACCTGGAGGGGGTCGGTGACGTTCTGGTTTATCCCTGCTGGTCGGACGGCACGTGCGACTATTGCCAGCGGGGCCTGGAGCAACTGTGCCCGGCGGCGGCGGAGCCGGGCTGGGCAGTTGACGGCGGTTTCGCCGAGCAGCTGCTGATTCCGCATCCCCGGTTCCTGCTTCCGCTGGGCGGCCTTGATCCCGTCCGGGCCGCCCCGCTGGCCGACGCCGGCGTTACCCCGTACCGCGCTGTCCGCAGGGCGCTGCCATGGCTGACAGCAGGGGCGACCGCTCTGGTGATCGGCGCCGGCGGGCTGGGGCAGTTCGCGATCCAGTACCTGCGGCTGCTTTCGGCGGCAACGGTTGTCGCCGTTGATCCCAGTGAGCCCAAGCGGCGGCGGGCGCTGTCACTCGGGGCGCATGATGCGGCCGCTCCCGGCGACGACCTGCCAGCCGCGGAGGCCGTCTTCGACCTGGTAGGCAGCGACGCCACGTTGCGGCAGGCGGTTGAGCACGTCCGGCCCGCCGGGGTGGTGGTGGTCGTGGGTGAGGCCGGCGGGCGCATCCCCTTCGGTTTCCGCCTGGTCCCCTACGAGGTGCACCTCACATCCTCGGTCTGGGGCTCGTACCAGGACCTGCAGGCAGTCCTGGGCATTGCTCAGCGAGGTGATCTGGCGTGGGACGTCGAACCCATGCCGCTGGCCCGGGCGAACGAGGCCCTGTCGCGGCTGCGCGCCGGCGACGTGGCCGGCAGGATCGTGCTGACTCCATGAGCCGCGCCCGCCACGCCAGCGCCATCCGGAGAACCTGCGAGACAAGCGGCCGGGCTAGGGACGGACCTGCGAGACAAGCGGCCGGGCTAGGGACGCGTCAAACCTCGGCAAAAGCGGAGGGTGTGGGATTCGAACCCACGGTGAAGCTCACGCCCCACAGTAGTTTTCAAGACTACCGCCATCGGCCACTAGGCGAACCCTCCAGGCAGACACGATAGCCGTGCCGGCGGGCGGGTGCCGAGCCCGGCCGGGGAGAAGCCCGCGGCCCCGGCCGGGCAGCCCCGCAGCCCCGGGCATCCGCCCTGGCGCAGGGTAGGTAGGCTCGCGACCGGAGGAGGTCCCCGATGCTGCGCCCGTTCGGATGGCAGGCGATCGTCACGGTCTGGCAGTTCGCGCCGATCGTCACCGCCATCGTCGTCGTCCTGGCCGGCCTGTACCTGTGGGGCGTCGTCCGGGTCGCACGCCAGCACCCGGCCCGGCCGTGGCCGGCCTGGCGAACCGGGATGTTCCTGGGCGGCCTCGCGGTGGTCGTGCTGGCGACGGAGAGCGGCATCGGCTCCTATGACGATGTGCTGTTCTGGGACCACATGGTGCAGCACCTGATGCTGATCATGGTTGCCCCACCGCTGCTCATCTTCGGCCAGCCGATCACGCTGCTGATGCACGCCAGCCGGAACCCGCTGCACACCAGGGTCAAGCGGATCCTCCGGTCCCGGGTAGCCGCGTTCCTCACCTGGCCGGCCTTCGGCTGCGTGGCCTATGCGGTCGCGGTCATGGGGGCGCACCTGACGAGCTTCGCCAACCTGGTGGAGACCAACCAGGTGGTGCGGGGCGCCGAGCATGCCCTGTTCCTGGTGGTCGGCTGCCTTTTCTTCCTGCCCATTCTCGGCCGGGAGCCGATCCGCTGGCGGCTCACCTACCCGGTGCGGTTCGTCATCCTGGTCCTGATCATGCCGGTGGACACGTTCACCGGGCTGATGCTGGGTTACGGGTCCGCGGGCTCGCCGGGGATCCCGGTCGGGCCGCGCCCGGCGTGGGCGCCGCTGCCGCTGTCCGACCTGCACGACGGCGGCGCGGTGATGTGGATCGGCGGCGACGCCATCATGTTCGGGCTCATGATGGTGGTCTACCTGTTGTGGAGCCTCGACGGCCGGGCGGCGGCGAGCGGTCACGGCTGGCTCGAGGCGGCCCGCAGGGCCAGCCTGGGCAGCCTGGTGACGGCGCATCAGGCACCGGCGGCCGGGAGCGGCGGCGAAGGCAGCGTGGCCGACGCCGGAGCGGCGGCGGTGAGCTGGGACGGCCGCGGCGGAATCGATGACGACGAGCACCTCGCCGCGTATAACGCCTTCCTGGCCAGGCTGAACGAGGCCGAGTCCGGCCGCCGCAAGCAGTAGCGCCTGCGTGCCGCAAGAGCAGCCGGCCCGAGTGGATCTCGGACAATAGCGGGCGTTGAACCCCGGACGGTAGCGCGCCCGTTGCACGGGCAGCGGCGCGGCCGGGGCCTCTCGCGCCGCTGGCTGCCGCCTGCGTGGCGGCGGCCGAAACTCTTTCATCATCTGTTTGGGGAGCGTGAGCATGTCTGTACGTCACCGTGCCGTGACGGCGGCTGCGGCCGCAGCCGTCGCTGCGGGCGCCGCGTTAACGATCACGGCCACGGCATCGGCGGCCCCGTCGCCGCCGTTCATCAAGCAGTTCGGCAAGCTGGGGACGGTCGCCTCGACCGTCCCCAGCAACGGGGACGTCAACCCGTACGGCGTCGCCGTCGTCCAGCACAGCCGGGGCAGGCTGCACCGCGGCGACGTACTGGTCAGCAACTTCAACGACAAGGCCAACCTGCAGGGCACCGGCACCACGATCGTGGAGGTCTCGCCGGGCGGCCAGCAGACCTTGTTCGCGCGCATCACCCGGTCCCAGCTGACCGGGCCGTGCCCCGGCGGCGTGGGGCTGACCACGGCGCTCGCCGTGCTGCGCGGCGGCTGGGTGGTCGTTGGCAGCACGCCGTCGAAGAACGGGATGGCGGCGACCGCCAAGGCCGGCTGCCTGATCGTGCTGGACAGCCAGGGGACCGTGCGGGAGACCATCTCAGGCCACGGCATCAACGGGCCGTGGGACCTGGCCGTGCTGGGCCACGGCGCGTACGCTGACCTGTTCGTCACCAACGTGCTCAACGGGACGGTCGCCGCGAAGGGAGCGGTCGTCGACGAGGGCACGGTGCTGAGGCTGCTTGTCCGGGTGTACTGGAACAGCCCGCCCAGGTTCCTCTCGGTCATGACGATCGGCTCGGGATTCTCGGAGCAGACCAACGCGGCGGCGTTCGTCATCGGGCCCACCGGCGTGGGCCTTGACAGCAACGGCACGCTCTACGTGGCCGACACCGGGGACAACAAGATCACCGGCATCCCCTACGCGGCCACGCGCATGTCGAGCGCGGGGACCGGCTCCGTGCTGACCTCGGGCGGCCGGCTCAACGGCCCGCTTGGCCTGGCCATCGCGCCCGACGGCGACGTGCTCACCGTCAACGGCGGGAACGGCCTGATCGTGGAAACGACGACCGCGGGCGCCCAGGTCGCCCACCGCTTCCTGGACCGCTCGGGCAGCCCGCCCGGGTCCGGGGCCCTGTTCGGCCTGGCGGTGGTGCCGCACGGCGACGGCGTCTACTACGTGGACGACGCAACCAACACGCTCAGGCTGCTGCACTGACCCGGGCAGGCTGAGCGGCCGCGACGAGCCAGCCGGCCCGGCCCTGGACCGCCGGGCCACTGGCGCAGTCGTCCGCCCGGTCTGCCCGCGACACGCCGGCGAGCGCTTTCTAAGTGAATCTAAGGAACGCGCTAGATCACCAAATAGGCTCCGATGGCGTGGACCCGGTACGCAACCCCTACGCCCCCGGAGCGGGACAGCGCCCGCCTGAGCTCGCGGGCCGTGATCGGGAGATCAGCCAATTCGAGGTCGTTCTTGAACGTGTCGCCCGCGGCCGGCCCGAGCGGAGCATGGTGCTCACCGGCCTGCGGGGTGTCGGCAAGACCGTGCTGCTGAACAGTTTCCGGTCCATGGCGATGCAGCGGCTCTGGGGGACGGGGAAGATCGAGGCGCGGCCCGACCAGTCGATCAGGCGGCCGATCGCCTCGGCGCTGCACATGGCCGTGCGCGAGCTGGCACCCAGGCACCGGGCGCCAGACCGGATCGATCAGTTTCTCGGCGTGCTCAAGGCGTTCGCCATCCGCGATCCCGCCGCGCCGAAGGGCTCTTACGCGGCGCACCTGGGCATCGACGTCCCTGCGTCCCGCGGGCGGGCCGACTCCGGTGACCTCGAGATCGACCTGACCGAACTGCTGGCCGACGCGGCGTCGGTCGCCTCCGACCTCGCTGTCGGCATCGCGCTGTTCGTGGACGAGATGCAGGACGTGCCCGCCGCCGACGTCTCGGCGCTCTGCGCGGCGTGCCACGAACTGTCCCAGACCGGCGGCCCGCTGATCGTGGTGGGGGCGGGGCTGCCGCACCTTCCCTCGGTGCTGTCCGCCAGCAAGAGCTATTCCGAGCGGCTTTTCCGGTACGTCCCGATCGACCGCCTCGACCGGGACGCCGCAGACCTGGCGCTGCTCGCCCCGGCCTGGCGTGAGGGCGCGGACTTCGAGCAAGCCGCGCTCGACGCCCTCTACGCTGCGGCCGACGGGTACCCCTATTTCGTCCAGGCCTACGGCAAGGTGACCTGGGACGTGGCCGCCGCGAGCCCGGTGACCGCCGCCGACGTCGGCGTGGCCGGGCCGGTGGCGGCCGGCGAGCTTGCTGTCGGCTTCTTCGGCAGCAGGTACGAGCGCGCCACACCGGCGGAACGCGAGTACATGCGGGCGATGGCGCAGCTTGGCGACGAGCCGGTGCCGACGGCGCAGGTCGCCGAGGAGCTGGGCCGCAAGCCGTCCAGCGTCTCCCCGGCCAGGGACAGCCTGATCAAGAAGGGCCTGATCTACAGCTCGGAGCGCGGCCTGATCGCCTTCACCGTGCCGCACTTCGGCCGCTTTCTCCGCGCCCAGCCGGCCTGAGCCGTTTCCTCCTTCTGCACGGCTCTTGCCCTGTCTACGGTCCTGGCTAGAGATCGCTAGAGAGTGGCAGATCGCGGGGGGAGGGTCAAGGGCCGGGGCCGGGTGCAGAGGCCGGGCGGAGTTCGGAGCCGGCGCGGGGTGCAGGGCCGGGGGCGGGCGCAGGTGCGGGCCCGGGGCGGGGTG
>JASHPR010000348.1 GCA_030038015.1 Streptosporangiaceae bacterium | reverse complement strand
GCGGCCATGTCCCGGCCGGCCAGGCCACCGTAGGTGTGCAGGCCCTCGAAGACGACCACGAGGTTGCGCGCCTCATCGAACAGGTCCGCGTCGTTGAGCGCGAGCCAGCCCCCGATGTTGAGCAGCGAGTCCTTCTTCGCCGACATCCAGGCCCCGTCGGTATAGGAGCAGAACTCCTTGAGGATCTGCGCGATAGTCCGGTGCGAGTATCCCGGCTCGCGTTCGGAGATGAAGAACGCGTTCTCCACCATCCGGGTAGCGTCGAGGAAGAGCCGGATCCCGTGCCGGTCGCACAGCTCGCGCAGAGCACGGACGCAGGCCATGCTCACCGGCTGGCCGCCTGCCATGTTGACCGTGCCGGCCAGGCTGATGTAGGCGATCTGCCCGGCGCCTTCCCTCGCGATCAGGCTCCCCAGCTTGTCCAGGTCGACGTCGCCCTTGAACGGGTGCTCGCTGTCCGGGTCGTGCGCCTCGTCGATGATCACGTCGACGAACACCCCGCCGGCCAGTTCCTGGTGCTCTCTGGTGGTGGTGAAGTACATGTTGGCCGGGACGAACTGGCCGGGGCGGATGGCGATCAAGCTGATCAGGTGCTCAGCCCCCCGCCCTTGGTGCACGGGCAGCACGTGCTGGTAGCCGTAGTATTCACGGACCGCGGCTTCAAGCTCATAGAAGTTCCGCGAGCCGGCATACGCCTCGTCACCGAGCATCAGCGCCGCCCACTGCCGGTCGCTCATCGCGTTGGTGCCCGAGTCAGTCAGCAAGTCGATGTAGACATCCTCGGACCGGAGCAGGAACGTGTTGTACCCGGCCGCCGCGGCGGCCTCGGCACGCTCCGCCGCGGAGGTCATCCGCAGCGGCTCGACCATCTTGATCTTCCACGGCTCGGCCCAGGAGCGGCGCCCCAGCTGCCGGCCTGTAGTGGCAGGGATTTCCATGATCCCCATCCTGTATCTTCCGGGCCACTGGCGCGCCCCGTTCCTGCCTCCGCTTTGGCGCGCCAGCGTAGATCGTCTTCAGCGCCATGGCCCGTAGGCACGGCGACCATGAGTACCAGCCGCGCCAGGGTTCTGCTGACGGCTGACCCAGAGGAGTTCGGACGCGATCCGGGGAAACGCGATCGCTCCCGCAGCCGCATCACCACGCCACAGGAGCCAGGGGGCCGTGCATTGATGGCACTCGCTGTCCTGGGATTATCCGGCGAGTCGTTCCACGAACCGTTCCACGCCCGCGGCCCCTGCATCCCTCCCATTCCGCTACTGTGCGTAACCTAACTGAGGCCCGGGCGGTTGCTAGCGGTTTGGATTTCAGCGGCGATTAGCTGATCGTTGGCACTCAGGAGTGATGCCGGGTGCCTGCTCCTGAGAATGCCCGTTCTCCAAGACTTACGGGGCCGTCGCCGGCCAGCGGCGGGATGCTAGCGGCCATAGCCGGCGCCTGGATCCGGGCACCGCGGGCAGGCGGACGCCGGCGCAGGGCCTGTCCGCTTCCACCCCCGGTGCGCCGGGGGCAAGCTGGCAGCACCGTAGGCGGTGTGCGGGCGGCCTCGCCGGCAATCAGGGGCAGCAGCCCGGGGCGGGCCGCGGCCGGTCCTGATCCGGCTACCGAGAGCTCTCCCGGGAAACGCATTCCGGGCCACCATGAGCGTCCCAGCCCCTGCGCGTTCAGCGTGCTGCAGCGAGCACGCCGCTGCTCGCGCGAGATTACAGCTATCCAGGTTCTTCACTTTGGCCTGGGCTGACGCTGCCGGAGGTGCCAACCGCGGGCGAGATGGCCGAAGATGCCCCCAGCGATGGCCCGCTATCCCCGATGACTCGCATGCCGTCCTGCGGAACGCGCCTATAGCGCCGGCCAGCAGCCAGATCACCACGACCGATCAGGAGGACTGGAAGCTCGGGCGAGGCGGCATCGGGTCTTGGGTAGCGAGCCTGTTACTGCAGTTGGCGCAGGTAGGCGTCGGCGGGTTCGGCGGGCTGGATGCGGATCCGGGCGTCGGCGGCCAGGGCAGCGTCAGGGCGGACGATGACCGGGCTCAGGTCCAGTTCGGTGATCTGCGGGAGATCGTCGGCCAGCTGGGAGACCCGCAGCAGCATGTCTTTGAGTGCGGCAAGGCCGGCGGCGGGGGCGTCTGGGGGGCCGAGCAGGAGCGGGGCGCCGCGTACCGAGCGGATCAGGTCGTCGGCGTCGGAGCCGGTCAGGGGGGCGAGCCGGGCAGCGCGGTCGGCCAGGACCTCGGCCGTAGCGCCGGCGAGCCCGAACAGTACCAGCGGGCCGAATACCTGCTCCTCCAGCACGCTCACCTTCACCTCCACGCCGCCGGTGATCATCGGCTGGACGATGACGCCGGCCAGCCGGTCGCCGAAGGTCTGCTGCAGCGAGCGGAACCCGCGCCGGGCCTCATCGGCGCCGTGCAGGTCCAGCAGGACGGCGCCGGCGCCTGTCCTGCGTACCACCAGGCCGGGCACGTCGGCTTTAAGGGCTACGGGGCCGCCGAATCGTGCGGCCGCCGCGGCCGCAGCGTCCGCGGTGGTGACAGTGATGCTGCCGGCCAGCGACAGGCCGTAGCAGCCGAGCAGCCCCCGGGTCTGCTCCCGGGGCAGCCAGCCGCCCTGCGGGGTGGCGGCCAGGAAGCCGGCGATCAGCTCCCTGGCCCGGTCCTGGCACAGGCCGTCCAGGTCAGGGATGGTTCCGGGCGGCCTTGCCCGCCACGTGCCGTAGCGCGCGGCATGGCCGAGGGCGCGGGCAGCGGACTCGGGATAGGCATAGGCAGGGACCGCGGGGGAATCCCCGTCCGGGCCGGGCAGCAGCCGGACCGCTTCGACTTGGTCCATCACCGCCACCGCGATCGGCACCGGCAGCCGCGCGGCGGCCACCTCGGGAACCAGGTGGCTGGTGGCGGCGGTAGCTGTCAGCGCCAGGACCGCGTCCACGCCCGGGTCGGCGCCGACGAGCTCCAGGCACCGGCGGAACAGGCCCGGCGCAGCCACCGCCGTGGTATCGACCGGCCCGGCCACCGCGGCCCAGGGGGGGAGCAGGTCTCGCAGCGCCTGCTGGGTTTGGCCGGTGAGGCGGGTGACCTGCAGGCCCGCGTCGCCGCACGCATCGGCGGCGAGCACGCCGCCGCTGCGGGTATTAGACACCACGCCGACCCTGGGTCCGGCGGGCACCGGCTGGGATGCCAGCAGGGCCGTAGTGTCGAGTAGCTCGCCGAGGTTGGCGGTGGCGATCACGCCGGCCTGCTCGAACAGGGCCTGCCTGGTGAGCTGGGGGGTGGCCGCCGCCGCGGCGCGGGCCGCGGCCAGGTGAAGGCCCGCCGCGGACCGGCCCGCGTTCACGGTCAGGACCGGCATGGCGCGGCCGACGGCCCGGGCGGTGCGGGCGAACTTGCGCGGGTTGCCGAACGACTCCAGGTACAGCACGGCCAGCTTTGTCGCCGCATCAGATTCCCACCACACCAGCATGTCATTACCGGACACGTCGTCTTTGTCGCCGAGGTAGACAAAGGTGGAGATCCCGACGCCGAGCCGGGACAGGTGCTCGAGCAGGACGACGCCGACGCCGGTGGACTGCAGCGCCAGGCCGGCCGCTCCCGGCCTCGGATGGCGGGCCGCGAACGTCGCATCCAGGGAAATGGCCGTATTGACGACACCGAAGCTGGCCGGCCCGACCAGCCGCATGCCGTGGCGGCGGCAGATACCCAGCAGCTTGGCCCGGGCCGCGCCGTCCAGGCCCGACGCGGTCACAGCCAGGGCCTTGACGCCGCACCGCCCGCAATCTTCGGCGACACCGGGCACAGCAGCCGCCGGCACGGCGATGACCGCCAGGTCGACCTGCTCGGGCAGCGCGGCCGCCGACGGCACGCACGGCACGCCGTCCAGCTCGGCCGCACCCGGGTTGACCGCATAGACCGGGCCGGGGAAGCCGCCGTCGGTGATGTTGCGCAAGATGGCCCGGCCGACCGACCCTGGGCGCCGGCTCGCGCCGATGACGGCGACCGAGGCAGGGGTCAGCACGCGCCGCAGGCTCGCCACGTCGGCCGACCGCTCCCGTCCGGCGACCGCTTCACGGTAGGTGTCAAGGTCGGCGTCGCCCTCGCCGGCCGGCAGCGGGAACCTGAGAATATACACGCCGTCTTCCAGGGTGCGGTGCGCCCGCAGCCCGGCATTGGCGAACACCTGCAGCATGAGCGTGTTGTCGGTCAGGGTCTCCGCGATAAGCGTGCGGACCCCCCGGCCCCGGGCCAGCGAGACCGGGTGCTCCAGCAGCAGCGTGCCGACACCCCGGTTGTGCATGTCATCGGCGACCGCCAGGGCGACCTCCGCCGACTGGGGCCCGTCACCGGCCAGCTCCCAGGCGCCGCAGCCGACCACTTCACCGTCCAGCACGGCCAGCAGCGCGGCGTGATCCGGGCCAGGCTCGCGGCATATCCGGCGCGCCTCCCGCTCGGCGGCGATCCGGCTCATGCTGGAAAAGCGCAGGTAAAGATTGTCCGGGGACATCGTGGCGTGCATGTCCTGCACCGCGGCGAAGTCCTCCGGCCGTGCGGGCCGGATCTCGATCGCGGTGCCGTCGGTCAGCAGCGCATAGACGCTAGACCCGGCCGGTGCGCTCATGTCCGCCCTCCCCCTGGGGTGCTACGGCGGCTCCCGACGCCGCCCGCTTCGGGGCCGTCCAGGACGTCGGGGTAGCTGGGATGCCACATCTGCGCGGCCACGGCCTTCTCGATGTCGTCGTCGGGGGCCAGCTGTGCCACGCCGTCCTGCCTGGCCTGTGTGGCGACCGCGATGGCGACGGCGCGTGAGACCCGCCGCAGGTCCGCGATCGGCGGGTAGAGCGCGCCCTGGGCGACCCGGTCAGCCGTCACCAGGCTGGCCAGGGTGGTGGCCGCCACGGCGAACATCTGGTCGGTGATCTCCCGGGCCCGCGACACGATGGCGGCCAGCCCGACCCCGGGGAAGATGAGCATGTTGTTCGCCTGCCCGACCTGGCGGGTTACCCCGCCGTACCGCACCGGCCCGAACGGGCTGCCGGTGGCAACCAGCGCCCTGCCGCCGGTCCAGCGCAGCACGTCGGCGGGAGTGGCCTCGGCGTTGGCCGTCGGGTTGGACAGCGGCATCACGATGGGAGCTGGCGTGCGTGCTGCCATCTCGCCGATCACCGTCTGGGTGAACAGGCCGGGCGTGCCGGTGGTGCCGATCAAGATCGTCGGGGCGAACTGACGCACCACGGCCTCCAGGCCGGCCCGGCCGGGCCCCAGGCCGAGCCGCGCAGCCTGGCTGGCCGGCAGCGCAAACGGCCGCTTGTCCTCCTCCAGGGGGCCGCGGTCCTGGTAGATGAGCCCGCGCGAGTCCAGCATGATGATGGCCCGGCGGATCCCGGCCGCGGAGGCGCCCTGTGACCGCATGATCGACTCGGCCAGCCGGGCGATCCCGATCCCTGCCGCGCCCGCCCCGACCAGGACCAGGCGCTGGCTGGACAGCGCCTGGCCGCGGTGCCGCAGCGCCGCCAGGATCCCGCCGGCGACCACCGCGGCGGTGCCCTGGATATCGTCGTTGAAGCAGGCCAGCCGGTGCCGGTAGCGGTCCAGCAGCCGCAGCGCATTGTGCTGCTTGAAATCCTCCCACTGCACGATGGCCCCGGGATAAACCTCGCGGACCGCCCGGACGAAGGCCTCGATGAACGCATCATAGCCGGGGCCGCGCAGCCGCGGCTTCGGATAGCCCAGGTACAGCGGGTCATCAAGCAGGCCCCGGTTGCCGGTGCCGCAATCCAGCGACACCGGCAGCGTCAGCGCCGGGTGCACGCCCGCACCCGCGCAATACAGCGCCAGCTTGCCGACCGGGATCCCCATCCCGCCCGCGCCCTGATCACCCAGGCCCAAGATCCGCTCATTGTCGGTGGCCACGATCAGCCGGACCCCCTGCCGCCCGGTATTGCGCAGCAACTCGGGAATCCGGTCGATATCCTCCGGAGTGATCCACAGCCCCCGCGGCCGGCGCAGGATGTGGCTGAACCGGCGGCACGCCTCGCCGACCGTCGGGGTATACACGATAGGCGCCAGCTCCTCCAGGTGATCCACCAGCAGCCGGTAAAACAGCGTCTCGTTGCGGTCCTGCAGCG
>JASHPR010000347.1 GCA_030038015.1 Streptosporangiaceae bacterium | reverse complement strand
GTCCGCCCGCCGCCAGGGCCGGCGGGCGGCGAGCAGCGCCGCGGTCACCATCGCGGGCAGGGCGAGCAGCGGGGTGCCCCGCAGCCCGGTCGCGAGCAGCACCGGCGTGACCACCAGCGGGCCGAGCGCGATCCCAGCCGTCCCGCCCACCGAGAACCAGCTCATCGCCTGCGTGGAGTTCCCGGCAACGCCGCGCGCGGTGCGGGTCGCCTCGGGATGGTAAGCGGCGACGCCCACGCCCGACAGGGCGACGGCGAGCCAGGTGATCAGGTAGCTGTCACCGAGGCCGGACAGGCCCATGCCCAGCCCGGCCACGAGCAGGCCGGCCGCGATCAGCCAGCCGCGGCGGCGGCGGTCGGTCAGCACGCCGAAGGCCGGCTGCACCGCGCTCGACAGGAACGTTGCCGCGAGGGTGATGCCGGTGAGCCCGGCGTAGGTGTAGTGGCGCTCCAGGGCCAGGAATGGCAGCAGCGCCGGCACGGCCCCCTGGTACAGGTCATCGACCGTGTGAGTCGCGGCCAGCAAGGCGAGGACGCGCCCGCTGCCGGGCAAGAGCACAGATGTCTGATGAGCCGGCCGGCGCAGCGGGAATGGGCGGGCCATGGCGGTCAGCGGCCGATGAGCGATTGCAGCGAGGCGGCGGTCGGATCGAGCTGGTCGCGGGTGGCACGCTCGGCGGCGGCAGCGTCCCCGGCCTCGATGGCGGCGGCCAGGTGGGTGTGCGCCGGGTCGGCGCCGACGTCGTCGAGGCCGCGGTCGCTGACGACCGCGATCAGCGCCTCGCGGAGCACGGCGGCGAACGAGCCGAACATCTCGGCGAGCAGCGGATTGTGCGCGGCCGCTACCACGCACCGGTGGAACGCCAGGTCAGCCTCCACAAAGGCCGCGTCCCTGGCACGGGCCCGGGCAAGCTGGCGTTCCGCGAGGGACTTGTGCAGCGCAGCGATGTCCGCATCGGTGCGCCGCCCCGCGGCGAGCCGCGCGGCCTGCACCTCGAGCGCCTGCCGCACTTCATAAACCTCGAGCACAGCGGCCCGGCGCAGCCTGGGCTCCCAGTCCGCTGCCGGCGTGACCGACCGGACGTAGGTGCCTGACCCCTGCCGTGTCTCCAGCAGCCCGGCGTGGACGAGCGCCCTGACCGCCTCGCGCACCGTGGAGCGCCCCACCTCCAGCCGCTGGGCCAGCTCGGTCTCGGCCGGCAGGCGCGCGCCGACCGGCCACTGCCCGGACAGCACCTGCTCCCGCAGCTGGCTCACGGCCAGCTCGACCAGGGAGCTGCGGCGCAGCGACGTCAGCGGCACGGCGGCCCCCCCGCCCGGGAATCGGCCGGCAAGTCCTCAGACATATGAAGAGTGTACAGTCGAGCGCACGGCTGTGCCGCGCGTAGCCGGAGCCCAACGGCCCGCAGCCCGAATCCAACGGGGTGAAGGCGTCCCTGCTGTTCCTGTTGGAACAGCAGGGAGTCCACCACATCATTGCCGCATCGTTGCCGGGGGCCGGATTGCGCGACATGCGCACTCACGTGCGGAACGCGCGGTGGGCTTATCCTCTCAATCGGCGTCGAGCTTGGCCCGGGCGAGGCCACCGCGGAAGGAGCCATGGATGCGTACTCAGGTCGCGATCACCGGCGCCGGGCCGGCCGGGCTCTTGCTGTCCCACCTGCTGCACCGCAGCGGCATCGAGTCGGTGGTGCTCGAGGCGCGCAGCCGCGACTACGCGGAGCACAGGGTCCGGGCAGGCGTGCTGGAGCAGGGCACCGTGGACACGCTGATCGGCGCGGGCGTGGGGGAGCGGATGCTGCGGGAGGGCCTGGTCCATCACGGCATCGAGCTGCGGTTCGGCGGGGCGGGCCACCGTATCGCGTTCGAGAAGCTGGTGCCGGGCCGGGCGATCACCGTGTACGGGCAGCAGGAGGTGGTCAAGGACCTGATCGCGGCGCGGCTGGCCGCCGGCGGGCAGATCCTGTTCGAGGCCGCCGACGTCGTGCCCGAGGGCTTCGACGGCCCCGGCCCGCGGGTGTCGTTCACCGTCGGCGGCGAGCGCAGGGTGCTCGAGGCCGACTTCATCGCGGGCTGCGACGGGTTCCACGGGGTCTGCCGGGATGCGATCCCGGCAGGCGTGCTGACGTACTTCGACAAGGAGTACCCCTTCGGCTGGCTCGGCGTGCTGGCCGCGGTGGCGCCGTCATCGGACGAGCTGATCTACGCGAGCACCCCCCGCGGCTTCGCCCCGCACAGCATGCGCAGCCCGCAGGTCAGCCGGTTCTACCTGCAGGTGGTCCCGGACGAGGACATCGCGAACTGGCCGGACGACCGGATCTGGGCCGAGCTCGCCGCCCGGCTGGAGACCGTGCCGGGGTGGAGCCTGGCCACCGGGCCGGTGCTGGAGAAGGGCATCACCGCGATGCGCAGCTTCGTGGCCGAGCCGATGCAGTACGGGCGGCTGTACCTGGCCGGGGACGCCGCGCACATCGTGCCGCCGACCGGCGCCAAGGGCCTGAACCTCGCGGCGTTCGACGTGACCGTGCTGACCGAGGCGCTCGCCGCGTGGTACTCGGCCGGGGATTCGTCGCTGCTCGACGGGTACTCGCGGGCCTGCCTGCGCCGGGTCTGGCGGGCCCAGCACTTCTCCTGGTGGATGACCACGCTGCTGCACTCGTTCGACTCCTACGATGCCTACGACCGCCGGCTGCAGGAGTCCTACCTGGACTACTTGTGCAGCTCCGAGGCGGCGTCGGCCTCGCTGGCCGAGAATTACGTCGGCCTGGGCCCTCACCTGCGGTCGGACGGGTAAGGCCGTGATCCAGTTCGTTGACACCGACCGGGGGCGGTTCGCGGCAGAGATCCACGGGCCCGCCAGCGCGTCCCTGACGGTCGTCCTGATCGCCGGGCTGGGGGACGATCACGCGTCCTGGGAGCCGGTCCTGCCCTACCTGGCCATCAAGCACCGCTGCGTCACGTTCGACAACCGCGGCATCGGCCTCAGCCCGATCACGCCGGGCCCGTACAGCATCGCCGGCCTGGCCGCCGACGCGCACGCGCTGCACAAGGCGCTGCGGCTGGACCCGTGCATCGCGATCGGCTCGTCCATGGGCGGCGCGATCTGCCAGGAGTGGGCGATCAGGCATCCCGGTGACATCTCCGGGATCGTGCTCTCCAACTCATGGGGCCGCACGGACGCGTTCCTCCGCGTCCTCTTCGAGCACTGGGGCTCGCTCGCCAGCGAGGGGAGCGCCGCGGAGCTGATGGACAGCCTGCTGCTGTTCTGCCTGTCCCCCGGCTACCTGGCGGACCATCCGGAGACGGTCGCCGAGTTCCGCGCCGCGCCAGCGCCTGACCTGACGGGCTTCGCCGCGGCCGCTGCCGCATGCCACGGCCACGACGCGCTCCCCGGCCTCGGCGGTGTGCGGCAGCCCGCGCTGGTGCTGGCCGGCCGGCGCGACATCCTCACCCGGCCGGAGCTGTCCGCCGAGGTGGCGGACGCGATGCCCGCGGCCGAGCTGCGGCACGTCGACGCCGGTCACATGACGTTCTGGGAGGTACCCGACGCGTGGGGGCGTGCGGTGGCGCGCTGGCTGGACGAGCGCGGCACCGGCTGACCGGGTGACCACGGCGGCCTGCCGGGTCAGAGGTCATACTGCGGAACGATGCGCGCGGGGCAGCCACCGGTTACCGTCGGTGCTGTGTACAGCAATTACCTGGCCGGCAGCCCGGCGCGGCGGCCTCCTGCTGCCGCATTCAGCGGGGGCCGGTGGCAGGCGACCGTCGCGCTTGCCGGGTGCGCTGGCCTGGCGATGGCTGCCGTCGTGGCCGCGCCGTATCCGGCGGAACGGGGACAGCGGCTGGTGCTCGCGGTGCTGGCGTGTGGCCCGGTTATCCTGCTGCGGCGATGGCCGCTGCCCGTGCTCGGCGTCGTCGCCGCGGCGGCCGGAACCTTGCTGGCGTCGGCCAGGGGCTCGCTGCCGTTGGGCATCATGCTCGTGCTCGGGCTCATCATGTACTTCGTCGCCTCGAAGCTGCCGAGGAAGGCATCGATCGCAGCGGCCGTCGCCGCGGCGGTGGTCCTTGGCGGCCCCCTCGGGTACGCGGCGATCACGGCCCAGACGGCGTCCTTCGCCGTCAGAGCCGTCGGAGGCCTCGTGCCGCTGGCCGCGGCGTGGTTCATCGGGGACAGCGTCGCGGCGCGGCGGCGCTACCTCGCCGGGCTCGCCGAGCAGGCGGAGCGGGAACGAGCGGCCGAAGCGGAACGCGCACGCCAGCAGGTCCGGGAGGAGCGGGTGCGCATCGCGCACGAACTGCACGACGTCGTGGCGCACACGCTCGCGGTGATCACCGTCCAGGCCGGGGTGGGCCGGCGGCTCATGGCCAAGCGCCCGGAGGAAGCCAGCGCCGCGCTCGAGTCGATCGAGACGATAGGCCGGACCGCCCAGGATGAGCTTCGGGTGGTGCTCGGCCTGCTGCGCGACGAGGCCGTCGGGACTGCCGCGCTGGCGCCGGCGCCGAAACTCACCGACCTGAAGGAACTCGCCGACAACGTGCGGGCCTCGGGCACGCCCGTGCAGCTGCGGACGTCGGGCACCGACCGTCAGCTCTCCCTTGCGCTCGAGCTGTCGCTTTACCGGGTGGTCCAGGAGGCGCTGACCAACGTGGTGAAGCACGCGCCCGGCGCGCGAGCCTCGGTCGACCTCGACGTCGCGGCCGACGTGGTCCGCCTCGAGGTCGCCGACGACGGCGGGCCGGCCCGGCGCTCGCCGGGCGGCGGTGAGGGGCCGGCCGGCCCGGGCACAGGCCATGGGATCGTCGGCATGCGGGAGCGGGTCGGCGCGTTCGGCGGCTGGCTGGTGGCCGAGCCGCTGCCCGGCTGCGGCTTTCACGTGCTCGCCGAGATCCCGGTCGAGGCGTCGATGTGACGATCCGTGTCCTCGTCGTAGACGATGCGGCGCTGCTGCGCACGGCGTTTTCGTCGCTGATCGACGCCGAGGATGACCTGGAGGTCGTGGGCGAGGCGGCCGACGGGCGGCAGGCGGTCGAGCTCGCGGCAAGCCTCGCTCCGGACGTGGTGGTCATGGACGTCCGGATGCCGGTGATGGACGGGATCGCGGCGACCCGGCAGATCACCGCCGGCCCGGGCGCGGACACGCCGCGGGTGCTCATCCTCACCACGTTCGACCTGGACGACTACGTCTTCGAGGCGCTGCGGGCCGGAGCGAGCGGGTTCGCGCTGAAGAGCCGGCCGCTCGACGAGCTGCTCGGCGCGATCCGCACGGTTGCGGTCGGCGAGGCACTGCTGGCGCCGAGCGTGACGCGCCGCCTGATCGCGCACTTCACCGGCCGGGCCCAGGTGCCGTCCCGGATCCCCCCGGTGCTTGCTGACCTGACTGATCGTGAACGCGAGGTGCTGTCGCTGGTCGCCCGCGGACTGTCGAACGCCGAGCTCGCGGAGACGCTGCACGTGAGCCTGCCCACGGCCAAGACGCATGTGAGCAGGATCCTGACCAAGCTCGGTGCCCGGGACCGGACCCAGCTCGTCATCCTCGCCTACCAGTCGGGGCTCGTCACCGCGGTGTGAAGGGCCGCCCTGACGAGCAGGCGGCCGCACCACGCCGTCCGCGTCAGCCTCCGGGATGATGCGGAAGTGATCCTCGCGCACGATGACAACCAGCCGCGATTCGTTGACGATTACCTGCCATGAACGCCATCGACACCCGAGCCGTCGCGCATTACGCGGCGGGCCCTGCGCGGTGGGCGGCCGCCGCCGCCGCACCGGCGGGGAAGGGCATTCACTTCGGGGTGATCCTTCTCGCGCTCCTCGTGCTCGCCGCCCTGGGCTTCGGCCTGACGCGCATGCGCCGCGGGCGGCACGTCCCACAGCACGACGATGGCTGGGGCCGCCGGGAGCCGCCGCCAGCACCGCCCTCGCCGCCCGAGGCGGCCGCGGCGACCGG
>JASHPR010000346.1 GCA_030038015.1 Streptosporangiaceae bacterium | reverse complement strand
GCAGGCTTGTCCCGTAACCAGCAGGCTCGGAGGGGCCATAGCATTAAGGCATGCTCCTGCTGCTGATATGGCTGGCGATCGGCGGACTGATCATCGGCGGACTGGGGCGTCTCCTTGTGCCCGGCCCGAACCCGATCGGCCTGATCCGAACCGCGCTGGTTGGGCTGGCCGGGTCGTTTCTGGGCGGGCTGGTCGCCCGTTATGCCATCGGGCTGCACTACCGCTACTCTCTGCTGGTCGGATTCGTCCTCGCCGTTATCTTCGCGGCGATCATCGTCGCCGCGATCGACCGCCGCCCGTCGGCGAGGCGATAAACCTCCGCGTCGGCCGCGATGAGGTACGCCAGGAGCATCCGGTTCTTGGCTCCCTTGGGCTCGGGAACCCGGGCAAGCACGGGAACGGTGCCTACCTGAACAGCGCGCTGTAGGCGTTGAGCGCGGGCTGGCCGCCCAGGTGGGCATAGAGCACCGTCGAGTCCCGGCCGATCTCGCCGCCGCGCACCAGGCCGATCAGCCCGGCCATGGACTTGCCCTCGTAGACGGGGTCGATGATCACGCCCTCCAGGCATGCGGTCAGCCGGATCGCGTCCAGCGTGGACGTGACCGGGATCCCGTAGTGGTCGCCGGCCCAGCCCGGCAGCACCACGATCTCGTCGTCGCGCAGGTCCCGGCGGAGCCCGATCAGCGCGGCGGTGGCGCGCGCGATCTTCTCGACCTGGGTACGGGTCTCGTCGAGCTTGGCCGACGCGTCGATGCCGATGACCCGGCGCGGCCGCTGCTGGCCCGCGAACCCGGCGATCATGCCGGCCTGGGTCGAGCCGGTGACGCTGCACACGATGACCGTGTCGAAGAACACCCCGAGCTGCTGTTCCTGCTGCTGCACCTCGTAGGCCCAGTTCGCGAAGCCGAGGCCGCCGAGCCGGTGGTCGGAAGCGCCGGCCGGGATCGGGTACGGCGTGCCGCCCTGCACGCGGACGTCCTCGATGGCCCGTTCCCAGCTCGTCTTGAAGCCGATGCCGAAGCCCGCGTCGACCAGGCGCACGTCGGCGCCCATGATCCGGGAGAGCAGGATGTTGCCGACGCGGTCGTTGACCGAGTCGGGCCAGTCGACCCAGCTCTCCTGGACCAGCACGGCGCGCAGGCCGAGTCGGGCGGCGACGGCCGCCACCTGGCGGGTGTGGTTGGACTGCACCCCGCCGATCGAGACCAGCGTGTCGGCGCCCTGCGCGAGGGCATCGGGCACCAGGTACTCCAGCTTGCGGGTCTTGTTGCCGCCGAAGGCGAGCCCGGAGTTGCAGTCCTCGCGCTTGGCCCAGATCTTCGGGCCGCCCAGATGGGCGGACAGGCGCTCCAGCGGGTGGACCGGGCTGGGCCCGAATAGCAGCGGGTAGCGGGGGAAGTCATCAAGGGACACCGGGCCTCCTGTGGGGGGTGAGACGTAGAACGCACAGGTGTGCACATCGCGCCACTTAGTCGTTATGGTTTCAGGAAAGAGGCCGGATAGGGAGGCGCAACCGGGGTGGCGGAGATCGTGTCACTTCCCGAGGCTATCTCCGCGGCCGTGCACGACGGCGACACGGTGGCGATGGAGGGCTTCACCCACCTGATCCCGCATGCCGCCGGCCACGAGGTGATCCGGCAGCGGCGGCGCGAGCTCACGCTGGTCCGGATGACCCCGGACCTGATCTACGACCAGATGATCGGCGCCGGGTGCGCGCGCAGGCTCGTGTTCTCCTGGGGCGGCAACCCGGGCGTGGGATCGCTGCACCGGTTCCGGGACGCGATCGAGCACTCCTGGCCCTGCCCGCTGGAGATCGAGGAGCACAGCCACGCCGGGATGGCCAACCGCTACGTGGCGGGAGCGTCCGGGCTGCCGTTCGCCGTGCTGCGCGGGTACACCGGCACCGGCCTGGCGGACCGCGCCGCCGGCACCCGCGCCAGCATCGCCGAGATCGTCTGCCCGTTCACCGGCGAGCGGCTGTCGGCGGTCGCGGCGCTGCGGCCGGACGTGGCCGTGATCCACGCGCAGCGGGCCGACCGGGCCGGCAACGTGCAGTACTGGGGGATCACCGGGGTGCAGAAGGAGGCGGTGCTCGCCGCGGCGCGGTCGGTGGTCACGGTCGAGGAGATCGTCGACGTGCTGGACCCGAGGCCCGGCGCCGTGGTGCTGCCGGGCTGGGCGGTCGGGTACGTGGCCCTCGCCCCGGGCGGCGCATACCCGTCCTACGCGCTCGGCTACTCGGTCCGCGACAACGACTTCTACATCGCGTGGGACGCGATCAGCCGGGACCGCGAGGCGTTCGGCCGCTGGCTCGATGAGAACGTGTACGCCCGGGAGGCACCGCGGCCGGTGAGGGCACCGTGACCGGCTACACGGCGGATGAGATCATGACGGTCACCGCGGCCCGTGCGCTGCGCGACGGCATGACCTGCTTCGTCGGCATCGACCTGCCCAGCGCCGCCGCGAACCTGGCCCGCGCCACGCACGCGCCCAACCTGGTCCTGATCTACGAGTCGGGCACGATCGGGGCCAAGCCGGGCTCGCTGCCGCTGTCCATCGGGGACGCGAACCTCGCCGAGACCGCCGACACCGTGGTCAGCGTGCCCGAGATCTTCAATTACTGGCTCCAGCCGGGCCGGATCGACGTCGGCTTCCTCGGCGCGGCCCAGATCGACAGGTTCGGCAACATCAACACCACCGTGATCGGCGATGACTACGCCGACCCCAAGGTCAGGCTGCCCGGCGCCGGCGGCGCGCCGGAGATCGCCGCGTCCTGCCGGGAGGTCATCGTGATCGCCCGGCAGGACCGCAGGAAGTTCGTGCCGCGGGTGGACTTCGTCACCTCGGTGGGCTTCGGCGACGGCCCGGGCAGCAGGCGCTGCCTCGGCCTGGCCGGCGCCGGCCCGCGGCAGGTCATCACCGACCTGGGCGTCCTGGAGCCCGACCCGCAGACCTGCGAGCTGCAGCTCACCGCCGTGTACCCGGGGGTCGGCGTGGCCGAGGTCAGGGAGCGGACCGGCTGGGACCTGCGGGTGTCCGGCGACCTCCGGGAGATCCTGCCGCCTGGCGAGAGCGAGCTTGCGGTGCTGCGGAGCCTGCTGGCGACAATGCCGGAGAAGCGCAAGAGCACGGCGGCCGGGGAGGGAGCAGCCCATTGACGACCAACCCGCTGCTGGCTCCCGGCCTGGCGCTCGACCCGGTGCCGCGATCGATCACCGGCCCTGGCCGCCGGGCTGCGCTCGTGGCTGCCTCGGTGCCCGGGCGGCCGGGGGAGTGCCGGTCCGGCATCAGGCTGCAGTGCGGCGAGGCGAGCGGGGAGACGGCGTTCTTCGATGTCTGAGCACACCCGCCGGAGAGGAGCATGCAGGTGCCGGTAGTCGTCCGCAACACCCCCCGAACGCAGCTCGAGGTCGTCGAGGGCCTGGCCGGCGCCGGCGTGGCGACGGTGCACGAGGCCCAGGGCCGCACCGGGCTGCTCCGGGCCGACATCCGCCCGATCTTCCGGCCCGCGCGTGTCGCCGGCAACGCGCTGACCTGCGAGGTGGCGCCGGGAGACAACTGGTCGATCCATGTCGCCGTGGAGCAGGCGCAGCCGGGTGACATCCTCGTGGTCACCCCGACCAGCCCGTGCGACGACGGGTACGTGGGCGACCTGCTCGCCGGCAGCCTGATGGCGCGCGGCGTCCGGGGAGTGGTCATCGATGCCGGCGTCCGCGACGTCGCCACCCTGACCGACATGGGCTTCCCGGTCTGGTCGAAGGCGATCTCCGCCAAGGGAACGGTGAAGGAGACGCCCGGCAACGTGCAGACCCCGATCGTGTGCGCCGGCGCGTACGTCCGGCCTGGCGACGTGATCGTCGCCGACGACGATGGCGTCGTGGTCGTGCCCCGCGAGGAGGCCGCGACCGTGCTCAAGGCCGCCAGGGACCGGCTGGCCAGCGAGGCGGCCAAGCGGCCCCGGCTGAACGCCGGCGAGCTCGGCCTCGACATCTACCAGATGCGTGAGCGCCTGGCCGGCAAGGGGCTGCGCTACGTGGATTATGTGGAGTCGCCGTGACCCAGGGGACCCAGACCGCCATCCGCTGCGCCGTGATGCGCGGCGGCACGTCCAAGGGGCTGATGTTCCTCGCGGACAGCCTGCCCGCCGACCGGGCGACCCGCGACGCCGTGCTGCTCGCCGCCATGGGCTCCCCTGACCCGCGGGAGATCGACGGCATGGGCGGCGCGCACCCGCTGACCTCCAAGGTGGGCGTGGTGAGCTCATCGCCGCGCGACGACGCGGACGTCGAGTACCTGTTCCTCCAGGTGTGGCCCGACCGGCCGGAGGTCTCGGACAGCCAGAACTGCGGCAACATCCTGGCCGCGGTCGGGCCGTTCGCGATCGAGCAGGGCCTCGTGGCCGCCGCCGGCCCGGTGACGCCCGTCCGCATCTGGATGCGGAACACCCAGACGCTGGCCACGGCGTTCGTGCAGACGCCCGGCGGCAGCGTGCGCTACGACGGGACCGCGCGCATCGACGGCGTGCCGGGCACGCACGCGCCGATCCCGATCGAGTTCGCGGACGTCGCCGGGTCCAGCTGCGGCGCGCTGCTGCCCACGGGGAACGTCACGGACGTCGTCGAGGGCACGAAGGTGACCTGCATCGACAACGGCATGCCCGTCGTGTGCCTGGCATCGGCCGACTTCGGGCTGACCGGCGCGGAGTCACCGGCGGACCTGGAGGGCGACGCCGGGCTCAGGGAGCGGGTGGAGGCGATCCGGCTGGCCGCCGGGCCGCTGATGAACCTCGGCGACGTCGCCGGCAAGACCGTGCCGAAGATGAGCCTGCTGTCGCCGCCGGCGCACGGGGGAACGGTCTCGACCCGGACGTTCATCCCGCACCGGGTGCACGAGGCGATCGGGGTCTTCGGCGCGGTGTCCGTGGCCACGGCGTGCGTGCTGCCCGGATCCGTTGCGCACGAGGTCGCGGTCGTCCCGGAAAAGGCCGACGGCTCGGTCGACATCGAGGTCGAGCACCCCACCGGCTTCTTCACGGTCACCATCGAGGTGAAGACCGAGGACGGCGCGCCGGTGGTGACCCGATCGGCGCTGCTGCGCACCGCCCGGCTGCTGATGCGCGGCGAGGTGCTGGTGCCCTCGTCGGTGTGGACCGCGGCATGACCCAGGGAGCCCCGATGATCATCGACTGCCACGGGCACTACACGACCGCGCCGCCGCAGCACGATGCGTGGCGGAAGGAGCAGCTCGCCGCGTTCGCCGAGGGCCGCCTGTCACCGGCCTACCCGGAGATCTCCGACGACGAGATCCGCGAGTCGATCGAGCAGAACCAGCTCAGGCTGCTCCGCGAGCGCGGCGCGGACATGACGATCTTCTCGCCGCGGGCGTCGGCCATGGCCCACCACGAGGGCGACGAGCGGGTCAGCATCGAGTGGTCCCGGGCGTGCAACGACCTCATCGCGCGCGTGACCGGGCTGTTCCCCGGCACGTTCATCGGCGTCTGCCAGCTCCCGCAGTCGCCAGGGGCCGACCTCAAGGCGTCGGTCGCCGAGCTGGAGCGGTGCGTGCTGGAGCTCGGGTTCGTCGGCTGCAACCTCAACCCGGACCCGAGCGGCGGGAGGTGGACCGGCCCGCCGCTCACCGACCGGTACTGGTACCCGGTCTTCGAGAAGATGACCGAGCTCGACGTGCCCGCCATGGTGCACGTCTCCAGCAGCTGCAACCCCAACTTCCACACCACCGGCGCGCACTACATCAACGCCGACACCACGGCGTTCATGCAGTTCATCCAGGGTGACCTGTTCACCGATTTCCCTGACCTGCGCCTGGTGATCCCGCACGGCGGCGGCGCCGTTCCCTACCACTGGGGCCGTTACCGCGGCCTCGCCGACATGCTGCGCAAGCCGCCGCTGGCCGAGCACGTCATGCGGAACGTGTTCTTCGACACCTGCGTCTATCACCAGCCGGGCATCGACCTGCTGCTGCGCGTCATCGACGTCGGTAACATCCTGTTCGGCTCCGAGATGGTGGGGGCGGTCCGCGGCGTGGACCCCGAGACCGGCCACCACTTCGACGACACCAAGCGGTACATCGACGCGGCCGACCTGACCGGCGCCGGCCGCGAGGCGGTCTACTCGGGCAACGCCAGACGGGTGTACCCGCGCCTGGACAAGGCCCTGCGCGAGCGAGGACGGTAGATGACCGCGACCTTCCAGCCGGACGCCGACTGGCTGCCCTACGACCCGAGCCCGAGCAAGCCGGCCTACACCCCGCCGGCCGGCGCGGTCGACGCGCACTGCCACGTGTTCGGGCCGGGCGACGTCTTCCCGTTCGCGCCGGAGCGGAAGTACACCCCGGCCGACGCGGGCAAGGACGAGCTGTTCGCGCTGCGCGACTTCCTGGGCTTCGAGCGCAACGTGATCGTGCAGGCGACCTGCCACGGCGCCGACAACAGGGCGCTGGTGGACGCGCTGCTCGCGGCCGGCGGCCGGGCCCGCGGCGTGGCCACCATCCGGCCGGGCGTGTCCCGGCCCGAGCTCGCCGACCTGCACGCGGCCGGGGTCCGGGGGATCCGGTTCAACTTCGTCCGGCGCCTCGCCGACCCCAAGCCCGACGGCTACTACCGGGGCCTGGCCGACCTGGTGGCCGAGTTCGGCTGGCACATCGTGGTGTACTTCGAGGCGCCCGACCTCGCCGAGCGCTGGGGCCTGTTCACCAGCCTGCCCACCGACGTCGTGGTCGACCACATGGGCAGGCCCGACGTGACGCAGCCGGTGGACGGGCCGGACTTCTCGCTGTTCCAGCGCTTCATGCGGGAGAACGGGAACGCCTGGTGCAAGGTGAGCGGGCCGGAACGGCTGTCGAGGTCCGGGCCGCCGGAATACGCCGACGTCGTCCCGTTCGCCCGGCTCCTGGTCGAGACGTTCCCCGACCGCGTGCTCTGGGGCACCGACTGGCCGCACCCGAACATGAAGAGCCACATGCCCGACGATGGCGCCCTCGTCGACGTCATCCCGCGGATCGCCCGCACCGGCGACCTGCAGCGCCGGCTGCTGGTCGGCAACCCCATGCGCCTGTACTGGGAGGCCTGAGACCATGACCTCGTACACCTCGGAGTTCGATGACATCCCGGGCACCCGGGTGTTCACGGCGCGGCGCGCGAAGCAGGGCTACCAGCTGAACGAGTTCTGCATGAGCCTGATGAAGCCGGAGAACCGGGAGCGGTTCAAGGCCGGCGAGCGCGCCTACCTGGACGAGTGGCCGATGACCGAGGACCAGAAGCAGGCCGTGCTCGACCGGGACTACAACCGCATGCTCGACCTCGGCGGCAACATCTATTTCCTGGCGAAGATCTTCGCCACCGACGGGCTGAGCTACCTGCAGGCCGTGTCCACGATGACCGGCATGAGCATCGACGACTACCAGAAGATGATGCTGTCCGGCGGGCGGTCGCCCGAGGGCTGGCGCTCGGTAAAGGACGGTACCTGACGATGGCGCGCATCACCGCCGGCCTGACCACCAGCCACATCCCGGCCATCGGCGCGGCGATCGACCTCGGCAAGACCGAGGAGCCCTACTGGAAGCCGCTGTTCGCCGGGTATGAGTGGACCAAGGCCTGGGCCGCGGAGGAAGTCCCCGACGTGGTGATCCTGGTCTACAACGACCACGCGTCGGCGTTCACGCCGGACGTCGTGCCCACGTTCGCGCTCGGCTGCGCCGACGAGTTCCGGCCGGCCGACGAGGGGTACGGCGCCCGCCCGGTGCCGGTCGTCCGGGGTCATTCCGACTTCGCCGCGCACCTGGCGGAGTCGCTGATCCTGGACGAGTTCGACCTCACGCTGATGTACAAGCTCGACGTGGACCACGGCCTCACCGTGCCGCTGTCCCTGGTCTACGGCCAGCCGGACGCGTGGCCGGTGCGGGTCGTCCCGCTGGCGGTGAACGTCGTGCAGTACCCGCCGCCCACCGGCCACCGCTGTTACGTGCTGGGCCAGGCGCTCCGCCGGGCCACGGCGAGCTACGGCGAGGACCTCGCGGTGCAGGTGTGGGGCACCGGCGGGATGAGCCACCAGCTGCAGGGGCCGCGGGCGGGGTTCATCAACTCCGAGTTCGACAACGCGTTCTTCGACCGGCTGATCGGCGACCCGGACAACCTGGCCCTCATGCCGCACATCGAGTACGTGCGCGAGGCCGGATCCGAGGGGATCGAGCTGGTGATGCAGCTGATCATGCGCGGGGCCATGGGCCCCAAGGTCGAGGAGCTGCACCGCTTCTACCACGTGCCAGGGTCCAACACCGCGGTCGGGCACCTGGTGGTCCGGCCGGCCGAATAGCCCGAGGGGAAGAGCCAGACGCATGCGGATCGCCCTCGCCGGGGCAGGCGCCTTCGGCATCAAGCACCTCGACGGCCTCGCCGAGATCGACGGGGTCACCGTCACGTCCATCGTCAGCCGCCGGCAGGAGCAGGCCGAGGAGGTGGCGCGCAAGTACGGCGTGGGCCACGCGACCACCGACCTCGGCGAGGTGCTCGCGCGGGACGACGTGGACGCGGTCATCCTGTGCACCCCGACCCAGCTGCACGCCAGCCAGGCCATCGCCGCGATGCGCGCGGGCAAGCACGTCCAGGTGGAGATACCGCTCGCGGACAGCTGGGCGGACGCCCAGGAGGTCGACCGCGTGCAGCGGGAGACCGGCCTGGTCTGCATGGTCGGGCACACCCGCCGGTTCAACCCGTCGCACCAGTGGATCCACCGCCGCATCGCGGCGGGCGAGCTGTCGATCCAGCAGATGGACGCGGAGACCTACTTCTTCCGCCGCAAGAACCTGAACGCGCTCGGTGAGCCCCGGAGCTGGACCGACAACCTGCTCTGGCACCACGCCGCGCACACCGTCGACCTGTTCCAGTACCAGACCGGTGAGGACATCCAGATCGCCAACGCCGTGCAGGGGCCCATCCACCCCGAGCTGGGCATCCCGATGGACATGTCCATCCAGCTGCGCACGCCCGCGGGCCGGATCTGCACGCTGTCGCTGAGCTTCAACAACGACGGGCCGCTCGGCACGTTCTTCCGCTACATCTGCGACCACGGCACGTACCTCGCCCGGTACGACGACCTGGTGACCGGGCGCGAGGAGCCGGTCGACGTGTCCAGGGTCGACGTGTCGACCAACGGGATCGAGCTGCAGGACCGGGAGTTCGTCGCGGCGATCCGCGAGGGCCGCGAGCCGAACTCCAGCGTCGCCGGCGTGCTCGCCTGCTACCGCGTGCTCGGCGTGCTGGAGACCCAGCTCGAGGCGCAGCGGTAGCCGGGCGTCACGCGCCCGGCCAGCATCTGCGGCCTGCTCAGGTCGGCTGCGCGCGTCGGGGTCGGTCAGGTCGAGCGCAAGGCCGCCGTGTCGCCCGCGCCAGCTCCCTTGCGGAACCGCTGGGCAGCAGCCCGGCCACGCCGCCGGCGCCCAGGTCGCGGACGAGCTCGCGGAGCGCCGCGGTGAACGGCGCGAATGGCAGGCCGTCCGCGCCAAGCTCGAGGCAGCCGCCGGCCAGCACCCGGGCACCGTCGCGGTTCGCCTCCGCGGCGAACTCGCCGATCAGCCGGGACTTGCCGATGCCCGCCTCACCGCCCACAAGGACCGTGCGCGGCTCGCCGCCGGCCGCCCGGGCGAGCGCGGCTTGCAGCGCCGACAGCTCGTCTGCCCGGCCGACCAGGCCCGGGCTGGGATCGTGCGTGGCCACGCTGTCTGGGATGCCAGCCAGCAGGCGGCGAGGAGTCCAGCCAGATGGCGATCTTTGTGCTCGTTCACGGGGCCTGGGGCGGCTCTTACGGGTTCCGCAAGGTCCGCGGCCCGCTCTGGAAGGCCGGCCACGAGGTGTTCACGCCGAGCCTCACCGGCATCGGCGAACGCTCCCACCTCACCAGCCCTCAGGTCTGCCTGACCACCCACATCACCGATGTCGTCAACACCATCCGCTACGAGGACCTCCGCGGGATCGTCCTGCTCGGCTACTCCTACGGGGGGTTCGTGGTCACCGGGGCGCTGGAGCACATCGGCGACCGGGTCAGCCACCTGGTCTACCTCGACGCGTTCCTGCCCGGCGACGGTGACAGCCTGTACGCGCTGACCGGGGGCCCGGCCGGGCGCGGCGTGCCCGAGCCCGGCGGAGAATGGCTGGTGCCGCCGACGCCGCGGGAGTTGGACGACCCGGCCGAG
>JASHPR010000345.1 GCA_030038015.1 Streptosporangiaceae bacterium | reverse complement strand
CCGCCCGCGCTCCAGCCGGCCGGTGTCGCTGCGGATCGTGCCGCTGGCCACCCGGCCGGGGCCCGGGCTGGACGGCTCACAGGACCGGCACCGGCGCCGATGTTTACCGCACCGCGCGCATCGCCGAGCGCGGCGGCAAGCGCCGCGGCGATCCGGGGATCAGCCCGCCGGTGCTCAGCGTAGCCCCCGCCGATCCGGTCATAAACCCGCCCGGACACCGGCATGAAGGAGAAGGTCTTCGAACGCGGGCGAAGTCGCGAAAGTACAGTCAATGGGTGACTGCTTCGGCCAGAGACGTCTCGGCTACCCCACAGCTTCGCCGCGGCATCGTGCTGCGCGTCGAAGAGGATGTCTGCCAAATCCTGAGCGAGGGTCAGGTTGTCTCCGTCCGGTACGCATCTCATTTCCCGGCGCCACGGATGGAGCGGGTTTCGCCGGGTCACTTGGTAGCCATCGCTGAGCTGCCGGGCGGTGCCGATGTAGTGGTGTGGCGTTGGTATGACGCCGTTGTGCTGGGCAACGAGGAGGGGTCTGTCCGGCTTTGGGAGCCTGCCCACGGCGAAGTCGTCGCCCGGCGTCGCCGGCCACAGCAGCTACATGATCCCGGGACTCGCGCATACCTGTCGGCAGGCCTCCCCGGTGCTGAGTGGTGGGTTGCCGGTAAAGCTGTGGACCGGGCCGAGGACGCCGATGTCGAGCTGAACGAAGTCGAGCGCCTCTACACGGAGCATGGCCTGTGGGATTCTGCCCTGCCAGCGTGGCCGGCAGCGCCGCCCGGGTGGCGCGAACCGCGGCCATCAGGTTCAGGGTCAGGCTCGTGGCCCAGTCATCGTCGGTAACCGAGAGGAAGCCGCCGGGCCGTGCCCGGGCGCTGCCGAGCTGCACTCCCCCGCCAAGGTCAAGACCCGCAACAACAACCGCGGCCCGCTCCTGCTCGTCATGGGCGACCGCGACCACACCGTCCCCGAGGTCATCACCAAGGCAACCCTCAAGCAGTACCGGCACTCCGACGCGATCACCGACCTGACCGAGTTCCCCGACCGCGGCCACTCCCTCACCATCGACTCCGGCTGGCGCGCCGTCGCCGACCAGTGCCTGGCCTGGCTAGGAAACAGGGCCTGTAAGCCCCTCACGGACCCTTCCCTTCGTTGTGTGCTGCCTAACAAGCGGTCTGCCTGCTCTAACGTGCCGGAGCCGCCAGCCCCAGATCGTGGGCGACGCGTGTGCCGAGCTCGGGGTCGACCTTGGCCCAGTACTCACTGACCGCGCGCTCCTGGACGAAGCGCTCCACCCCCTGGCTCAGGTGCCAGACGATGTTGCCGGCCAGATGGTCCCGGTCGGTTGGCGTCATCACCTGGCGGTACAGCGTGCCGGGCTGGGTGAAGTCGTCGTCGTCCTTGTGCGCCTCGTAGGCCGTGCGCGCGATCTCGGCGCCGTCGACGAACCAGCCGGGATCGGCGTGGTGCTGCGGATCCGCCCGGGGCCCGCCGTAGCTATTGGGTGCGTAGACGGGCTGGCTCCCGCTGTGGTGGTACCGCATCGGGCCGTCCTTGTAGTAGTTGTGCACCTCGCTGGCCGGCCGGTTGACCGGGAGCTGGTCGTAGTTCGGGCCTATGCGGTAGCGGGCCGAGTCGCCGTAGGCGAACATCCGCCCGAGCACCATCCGGTCCGGGCTGGGCCCGATGCCCGGGACCATGTTCGACACCTCGAACGCGACTTGGGTGACCTGGGCGAAGAAGTTATCCGGGTTGCGGTCGAGCACCATCCGGCCGACCGGGATCGGCGGGTAGTCCCGTTGCGGCCAGACCTTGGTGATGTCGAAGGGGTTGAGGCGGTACCTCGCCGCGTCCTCGAACGGCATGATCTGCATCTCCAGGCGCCAGGACGGGTAGTCCTTGCGGGCGATCGCCTCCCACAGGTCACGCCGGTGGTAGTCGAGATCTTCGGCGCGCATGGCCCGGGCCTCGGCGTCGGTCATGTTCTGGATGCCCTGCTCGGTCTTGAAGTGGTACTTGACCCAGAACTTCCGACCCGCCGCGTTCTCCCACAGGTATGTGCTGCTGGCATAGCCGTGCATGTGCCGCCAGGTGCGCGGGGTCCCCCGGTCGCTCATCAGGATCGTCACCTGATGGGCCGACTCGGGCGAGAGGGTCCAGAAGTCCCACTGCATGTTGTTGCTGCGCATGCCGGTATCGGGCATGCGCTCCTGGGAGTGAATGAAGTCAGGGAACTTCATTGGGTCGCGTACGAAGAAGACCGGCGTGTTGTTGCCGACGATGTCGTAGTTACCCTCTTCGGTGTAGAACTTTACGGCGAAGCCGCGAACGTCGCGGTCTGTGTCCGGGGCGCCTTCGTCGGCGGCCACGATCGAGAAGCGCACGAACAGCGGGGTGCGCTTGCCCACCTGGCTGAGGAAGGCGGCCTTGGTCCACTGGCTGACGTCTGCAGTCACCTCGAAGTAACCGAAGGCGCCGCCACCCTTGACGTGGTACACGCGATCCGGGATCCGCTCGCGGACAAAGTGCGCCAGCTTCTCGTTCAGGTAGTAGTCCTGCAGCAGCACTGGGCCGGTCTGGCCGACGGTCAGCGCGTGCTCATCACTGGGCACGGGGATGCCGGAATCCGTGGTCGTGTTGGGTAGCTGATCGCTCATTTCCCTCTCCCCTGCTCTTTTCCTCCGCGTGGCTGCACCCGCGCGCTGCGCCCTGGCCTGGCAGCAGCAACCACAGCCCGCCTCACCGGCGGTCCAGCCTCAGGCACGGCTGTGCACAGCGACCACCGCGAGACTTCATTTACGTTTCGAATGACAAGAACGGCGTGCACGGCGCCGTTGGCCTGGATTGCGCTCGGTTGTGGCGATTTCGTCTGAGCCCCGCCTGCGCGCGTGCCGAGTGCCATACCCCTTGCGCCGGAGCATCACACCGCGAGCCGTGAGGATTTACCCGGCCAGCTAAAGCGTTCGATGGGCCGCTGCTGCGGCCCGGCCCCGACAAGGTCGCTGCCATCCGATCGTCGCCGTCTGCGTCGTCGGCCAGCCGGTGCGTGGCCGGTTCGGCGTTGCCGGTAATGCGCCGCTGCCGCCGAACTGCGCTGAGGAGGATGACGTAATGAGCGAGGGGTTCATCGTCCCGCCTTGGAAATGAAACGGGCTGCCACGTCGGATCTGTAACGATCTCGGCTGAGTCACTCGCCTGGACCTCCGTCGCCGGTTCGCGGCCTGGTTCCGGCGGCGATCACACGGCGAGTCTCCTGGGCGATCTGGAGGTCTTCGCGAGCAGTCACCACGAGCGTGCGTGCCCTTGCCTGCGCATGGCTGATGTCGGCATCATCTTCCGCCTCATCGTTGTGTCCGGCGTCAATGTAGATACCTAGGTGGCCTAGCCGCTCGGTGGCGGCGGCTCGGACAACCGGCGAATGCTCACCGATGCCGCCGGTGAACGCGAGCGCGTCAAGCCCGCCGGCCGCGGCGGTCATCGCGCCGATCCCGGTAACCAGACGATGGATGAACACGTCAAATGCCAATTTCGCCGCCTCGTCGCCGGCGGCCGCACGTGCCTGTACCTCTCGCATGTCGGCGGTGCCGGCCAGCGCGAGCAGCCCGGACCGGTGTTCGAGGGCCTCCGCGACAGCACTGGGTGGCAGGTCCTCATGCTGCTCGAGCCACAGCACTAGCCCGGGGTCCACCGTCCCCGACCTGGTCGCCATGACGAGACCCTCCAGCGGGGTGAAGCCCATGGTCGTGTCGACGCTGCGCCCGTTCACTACCGCTGCCAGCGACGCTCCGGCACCGAGATGACAGCTCACCAGGCGAAGCCCAGCAGGCTGGCGCCCGAGCAGTTGAGCAGCACGGCGGGAGCAATAGGCATGCGATAGCCCGTGAAAGCCGTACTTGCGCACGCCATAGCGTTGCTGCCATTCGCGCGGTACCGCATACGTGGCCGCAGCAGCCGGCAGCGAGGCGTGAAACGCGGTGTCGAAGCAGGCCACGGCGGCAACATCGGGCAGCAGTCCGCGCACCGCGTCGAACGCTGCCAAGGACTTCGGCTGGTGCAATGGCGCGAGATCTGTTAGTTCTCGCAGCGCATTCTCGACGGCCCTGTCCACCAGGACGGGTCCGGTGAAGCGGGTGCCGCCGTGCACGATACGGTGCCCGGCTACATCCGGTGTCGGCCAATCACGGAGCGTCCTGGTCAGGTCGCGGTCGTTGATGTCCGAGTCTCGGGCTGGCAGGTCTGCGCTCTCGATTACCTGATCCCGGTCGTCGAGAAGGCGCAGCTTCAGGCTGGAAGAGCCGGCATTGACGACGAGCACCTGCATCCGTCTGTCCTCACGTCCCGCGTCAAGCCGGAGATCGCGGGATCGGCCATTACGATAGATGACGCAGCCGCAGCGGCGTGCCCGGGTAAGTCATCGAAGCCGTGGAACGAGAGGTCTCGCGCCGGGAGCCGAGTCTCACAGGCTCAGCCTAGGCCGGTGCCGCGATCACCGGTGCGGAGACCAGGCCGGTGTAGCGGCGAGCGAGCAGGGGCAAGAGCGGCACATGAGTCAATCAACGAATACCGGCGGCGACACCGCCGCCGACTTCGAAACGGCCGGAGGCGGCAGGACGATCGCGCCGGCGCCGTACGTGCTGGGCGACGCGCCTGGCCCGCTGAGCCGTGCGGAACTGCGTCTGCTCGATGCATGGTGGCGGGCGGCGAATTACCTAGCGGTCGGCCAGATCTACCTGATGGGCAACCCGCTGCTGCGGGAGCCGCTGCGCCCCGAGCATGTCAAGCCGCGGCTGCTCGGCCATTTCGGCACCGTGCCGGGCCTGAACCTGCTGTACGTTCACGCGAACAGGCTGATCAAGGCGCATGGCCTGGACGTGGCCTACGTCGTGGGACCCGGTCACGGCGGGCCGGGGCCGAACGCCTGTGCCTGGCTGGAGGGCACCTACTCGGAGGTTTACAGCGCGGTGCCCCAGGACGCAGAGGGCATGGCGGTGCTGTTCCGTCAGTTCTCCTTCCCGGGCGGGGTGCCGAGTCACTGCGCGCCGGAGACCCCGGGCTCGTTCAACGAAGGGGGCGAGCTGGGCTATTCGCTGCTACACGCGTACGGCGCCGCGCTTGATCACCCCGACCTGCTGGTGCTCTGCGTGATCGGCGACGGTGAAGCCGAGACGGGCCCGCTCGCCACGAGCTGGCATGGCAACAAGTTCATCAACCCTGCTCGTGACGGCGCGGTGCTGCCCGTACTGCACCTGAACCAGTACAAGATCGCAAACCCGACGCTGCTCGCGCGGATTCCAGACGATGAGCTGCTCAACCTGCTGCGCGGCTACGGCTACGCACCGCACGTGGTCAGCGGTGATGATCCGGCCTCGGTGCATCAGGCGATGGCGGCGGCACTGCAGACCTGCGTGAGCCGGATTACCGAGATTCACCGCACTGCGCGCACCCGGGGTGACGAATCGCGGCCCGCCTGGCCAATGATCGTCATGCGTACGCCCAAGGGCTGGACCTGCCCGCCAGTTGTCGACGGGCAGCAGGTGGAGGGGACCTTCCGCGCGCACCAGGTGCCGCTGCCTGAGGCACGCACCAATGACGAGCACCGCCGGGCTCTCGAGGCGTGGCTGCGGTCGTACCGGCCGGAAGAACTGTTCGACGGCGCTGGCCGGCCAGTGCCTGAACTGCTCGCGCTGGCGCCGGCGGGCGCCCGCCGGATGAGCGCCAACCCGGTGACCAACGGTGGCAGCCTGCTGCGTGACCTGCGGCTGCCAGACTGGCGCGACTACGGGGTGCCGGTCGAGAGGCACGGCGCGACCCAGCATGAGGCCACGCGGGTGCTCGGCGGGTGGCTGCGCGACGTCACCCGGCTCAACCCGGACAACTTCCTGACCTTCGCCCCGGACGAACTGGTCAGCAACAGGCTGGGCGACATTCTGCAGGTCACCGGCCGCGACTGGCAGGCGCGGATCGGCGAATACGATGACCGGCTCGACCGGCGCGGCCGGATCATCGAGGTGCTGTCCGAGCACATCTGCCAGGGACTGCTGGAGGGCTACCTGCTCACCGGCAGGCACGGCGTGTTCACCTGCTACGAGGCTTTCATCCACATCGTGGATTCGATGTTCAACCAGCACGCCAAGTGGCTGGAGGCCAGCGCCCAGGTACCGTGGCGGCGACCGCTGGCGAGCCTGAACTACCTGCTGTCCTCGCACGTGTGGCGGCAGGACCACAACGGGTTCACCCATCAGGACCCGGGGTTTCTTGATGTGGTGCTGAACAAGAGCCCCGAGGTGGTCCGGGTCTACCTGCCACCCGATTCCAACACCCTGTTGTCCACCTACGACCATTGCCTCCGGTCGCGGCACTACGTGAACGTCGTCGTCGCGGGCAAGGAGCTGCAGGCCGACTGGCTGTCGGTGGAGGACGCCGCGCTGCACTGCGCGCGGGGCATCGGCATCTGGGAGTGGGCGAGTTCCGACGAGAGGCCGGGCACCCTGCCTGACATCGTGCTTGCCTGCGCCGGGGATATCCCCACGCTGGAAGCGCTCGCGGCCACATCGATCCTGCGCACCGAGCTACCCGACCTGCGGGTCAGGGTGGTCAACGTCGTCGACCTCATGAGGCTCGTCCCGGAATACCAGCACCCGCATGGCCTGACCGACAGGGAGTACAACACGCTGTTCACCGAGGACAAGCCGGTTATCTTCGCCTTTCACGGCTATCCGCGGCTGGTCCACCAGCTCACCTATCACCGGCGCAACCACGACCAGATGCACGTCCGCGGATACCGGGAGAAGGGCACCACGACCACCCCCTTCGACATGGTGATGCTCAACGACCTGGATCGCTACCGCCTGGTCATGGACGTGATCGACCGGGTGCCCGGACTGGGCGCCCGCACGGCCCGCCTACGGCAGCAAATGGCCGACGCCCGGCTGCGAGCCCGCGCCTGGACCCGCCAGTACGGCGAGGACCTGCCCGAGGTAGCGCAATGGACATGGCCGGAATCAGAGTGAACCCCGCTTCGCGGGGCCGCCGTCAGACAGCCCCTATCGCCAGACGTACATCCCAGATCGGCTAGTTCGCTTCTCGGCGGCCCCGCTGACTTGGGAAGACGGGCATCCGTGACGAGCAACTCCGCGCTCGATCCGGTGAGTCATGGTGGTCACTGAGCGTGACCGCACGCCAAGCCGAGAGCATGCCGACACGCCGTTATCTCAAGCCTCGATTTGGGCGTCTTCGCTGTAGCCGCGGCAGGTGCTTTGTGTGCTTTTTCCTGCGTAGTAGTGGCAACATTATCGGATTGATCGCTAGCTTCGCGACGACCTGCCGCGCGGTGGGCAGCTGATCGCCAGGC